>CANJNG010000145.1 GCA_947475205.1 Bacteroidota bacterium | reverse complement strand
TGGTGTTGGTGTTGGGAAAGGTATTCGCTATGATTTAAGAGGTAGAAGTTTGCTGAAACGTCCAACTATTATTGATGATTCGCAAGACCAAGGTAAAGTAGTGGTGGAAATAGTGGTGAATGCCGCGGGCGATGTTACTCATGCCGAGCCGGGAGCAAGGGGCAGCACAACAGCTAGCCCTATATTATACGCAAAAGCACGTCAGGCGGCCTATGCAGCTAAATTCAATACCAATGGGGAAGGAACTAATGAGCAACACGGCACCATGACCTTTGTATTTGTGTTGGATTAATGACTTTGTTACTGAAATGTGGCCACTTGGCTAAATTACGATACTTTTGCTTTATCCACAAATTAGCGTCTATCTGTATGAAAAAGCTTCTTCCGTTCCTGATTTTAGTTACGCTTAGTACTTCTTCAAAGGCTCAATCGCGTTTTTCGGCCTACCTTGGTGGAGGAATGTGCTTGTACTTGGGCGATTTGCAGTCCTCCGGCTTTCCGAATTTAAAAACGCTTGGTTTAAGCGGGCAAGCGGGATTTACTTATCAGTTTTATGGACATTTCTCTGCATCACTAAATTATCAATATGCCATGCTAAAAGGCAATGATGGCTATTCAACAGAGTTAGCTCGACGCTACCGAAATTTAGGGTTTTACAGCCATGTGCATGAAATTTCACTAAGGCTTAACTATGATATTTTGAGGATGGATAAATTTAAAGTTATTCCATACATTTTTGTTGGCATTGGTACATTTCGATTTAATCCACGAGCTTTTGATGGCACAGAACTTCAACCTCTTGGTACTGAAGGGCAATATATTGGCGACAATAAGTATCCTCAACCGTATAGCAACTGGGCATTTTCATTGCCACTTGGATTAGGGGTGAAATACCGAATCAGTTGCCGCTTTTCCATAAAGGGCGAGGTAACCTATCATAAAACCTTTACTGATTATATAGATGATGTAAGTTCTAGCTACCCTACATCTGCTAACCCTGCTGCATTTGATGCTGCCCCAAATGGAGCACAAGCTCTATATTACTCCGACCGCCGAATAGACCCGTCTCAAGCGTTTATCTCCCGAGGAAACCCAAAGCGAGACGATAACTTTGCCGATATAACCCTTGGTTTAATAATTCATTTTGGCAAATGCAGCAGTGGGAAAGGCGGCATTTATGAAGACTGCAAAGCCTTGTATAAAAATATGGGTAAGGATAAGCCTTCTAATTACTAAGAATTAAGGCTTTCTAGGAACTTCAACGTATCCACTCCATCCGCAAACTCATCATTTCTTGGTGATTGCGAAAGTCCGGGTAACAAACTTCCTCCAATTTCTGTATTGATCGAAACAACGCACTGCAATTGGTTTGCATTATCAGCAATAGTGGACTTAACATCCGCTAAAGATTCATATTCTTCATAATAAACCAAACTTGCCGGGGTAAAGAAGCCCTTGTTTTCTTGGAGTAGCAAAAAGCCATTGTCGAGGTGGGGTGTACGGCCAAGCAGGAAAATAGCCTTGTTGTAATCGTAATTATTTACATACTTGTTGTTTTCTAACACAAATGTAAACGGATTCAGGGTTTCAAAAAAGCGACTGAAATCATAGTTCTTGGGAACAAAAAGTTTGGTAACGCTGCGGCATCCTAATCCATAATACCTAAATATATCCCAACCAATATTCCGTAAATCTTCCGCACTTTCTTCCCCTGTTAACACAGCTATCGATGTACGGTTTTGCCTAATTATATGTGGATATTTCCCGAAATAGTAGTCGAAATAGCGGCTTGAATTTCCGCTTCCGGTGGCAATCACTGCATCAAAGTCTTTTAAAATATGCTCTTCTATTTTAATGCAGGATGCAAATTCAGGCTCAATGGCTATTAGAGTCTGAATAACCTTTTTCATTAAAATGGTATCTTTAGACGATAGCTTAACCATAGCTTTATTGCCCGAAATCAAAACGCACAACAAATCGTGAAAGCCCACCATAGGGATATTCCCTGCCATAATTATGGCTATAGTTTTGGGTGAGTTCTCTGCAAAGCTATAATTTGAAAACCAGCTATCTAATTTCTCGGTTGTAAGCTCAGCAGCCCATTGACGATAGGCAAATTTAACGTTTTCGGGCGTAAACCAACCATTGTGCGAATGAACTGTTTCGGCTATTTGGCCTAAGCCAGAGTAGGGATTGGAGAGGGCGGCATCAAATTCTTTAGCTAATTTGGCAAAAGCGGCAATACGTTGCTTGGGTGAAATCACTTAAAATACTATTTTTGCGGCAAAACTAAACCAAAACTAAGCAAGCTATGGCAATAATGATTACTGACGAGTGCATCAACTGTGGTGCCTGCGAACCCGAATGTCCGAATAACGCTATATATGAAGGCGGTTCGGAGTGGCGATTCGCTGACGGAACTTCTATTAAAGGAACTTTTACAAGCAAATTGGGCTTCACAGCCGATGCAAATGCAGCCCAAGCTCCGAAACAAATGGATATTTATTATATCGTAACCGATAAATGTACCGAATGTGTAGGATTTCACGATGAACCACAATGTGCAGCGGTTTGTCCCGTTGATTGCTGTGTTGACGACCCCGATTATCGTGAAAGTGCTGAAGACCTAACAGCTAAAAAGAATTCTATGCACGCATAAAAATTCTTTTTTTGATGAATTTGAAACCGCTGAAACTGTAAAGTTTCGGCGGTTTTTGTTTTTATTCGCTTTTAGCCATTAAGCATAGAACAATAGACATTAGTAACCAGCCAATCATACCGCCGACTATTACATCGCTGAAAAAATGCTGATTGAGATACATTCGGGAAATGCACACAGAAACAGCCACTAAGCCCAAAAGTGTTTTTTGCCACCACGGCTTAACCATAGTAGCCAACATAAAGTATAAGCAAAACGCAATTGAGGAATGTCCGCTGGGGAAACTGCCATCGGCCATTAGGTCAACGCCTTGTATTCGGTAGAGTTCGCGGTGGTAGAAGTAAATATAGGGTCGGCTATTTTGTGGGAGGAAATTTTTGACAATTTGAACAAGAGTTGTGCTACTTAAATATCCTACTAGCAAAGGCCAAGCTTTATCTTTCTGTTTTAAAATAAATAGCAAAACAATAACTGCCAAAAGCAGCAAGCCATCACCCATATGGGTAACATATTTAAAGAAAATGTCAAAAGGAGGATAATGATGAACATCAAACCATAAGTGAACATTGGCTTTTCCGTCAATAAGCAACCATGAAGTTCCAAACGTCCAAAACAGCAATGCCGGAATAAGAAAAGGGAAATTCGCTTTAAATATTCGGCTGAAGTTGTTAAGGAAGGGAGAATTCAAAACTTTCGAAGTATCTTAAATAGAAAGGTCGCAAAGTTAATTCCTTTGCGACCTTTCCTAAATCGTAATTCTTTGTGGCTAATATTTCAATTATCTCACCAAAACACCCAAAGCCTCAGCCATCAATCGGCCAATGTCTGCAGGGCTATCGGCAACGGTGATTCCACATTCACGCAATATTTTCATTTTAGCTGCAGCTGTGTCCTCAGCACCACCCACAATTGCACCGGCGTGTCCCATACGGCGACCTGCGGGGGCTGTTTGTCCGGCGATGAATCCAATCACAGGCTTAGTGCCATTTGCTTTAATCCAACGAGCTGCTTCGGCTTCCATTCCTCCGCCAATTTCACCAATCATAATAATTCCTTCGGTTTCGGGGTCGTTCATCAACAGTTCAACGGCTTCTTTGGTGGTTGTTCCAATGATTGGATCGCCACCAATTCCAATAGCAGTAGTTTGGCCTAGTCCGGCTTTAGTAACTTGGTCAACGGCTTCGTAGGTCAAAGTTCCTGATTTAGAAACGATACCAACCGGACCTTTTTTGAAAATAAAGCCGGGCATAATCCCCACTTTAGCTTCTCCGGCAGTGATAATACCCGGACAGTTAGGCCCAATCAAACGGGCTTTGCGACTGCTTAGGTAGTTTTTCACCATAATCATATCTTTGGTTGGAATACCTTCAGTTATGGCTACAATCAGGCCTATTCCGGCTTCAGCAGCTTCCATAATGGCATCGGCGGCAAAGGGTGGCGGCACGAAAATGATAGACACATCGGCACCGGTTTGTTTCACGGCATCATAAACACTATTGAATACCGGACGGTCGAGGTGCCTTTGTCCGCCCTTGCCGGGAGTAACGCCACCAACAACTGTCGTTCCATATTCAATCATTTGTCCGGCATGGAAGGTGCCTTCGCTACCCGTGAAACCCTGAACCAATATTCGGCTGTGTTTATTTACTAATACGCTCATTTAGGAAGTTATAAGTTGTGAGTTATAAGTTATAAGTTGGGTATTAGCCCTACCTTTCACTATTAATTATTAATTTTAAATTGGATGGCGAAGGTATAGTTTTTCTTACTTCGTGTTTTGAAATCAAATTCATTTCTACAATGATTAATACAGTATTTAAAGATGGTCTTTTTGAAGGGAAAGTTGCCCTCGTAACGGGTGGTGGAACGGGTATAGGATTACGCACTGCAAGGGAATTAGCCCAGCTTGGAGCCACTGTGGTATTGGCGAGCCGTAAAGAAGATATTGTGAAGCAAGCCGCTGAAAGCATTGTGGCAGAAGGAGGGAAAGCAATTGGATTGCCCTGCAATATTCGCGAGCCGGAAAGCATTAAGGCTTGTGTTGATGATGTTTTGCAACAATTCGGGAAGATTGATTATTTGGTGAATAACGGTGGCGGACAGTTTCCATCCCCTGCTGAAATGATTCAGCCCAAAGGGTGGCATGCCGTGATTGAAACCAATCTTACCGGAACATTTCTGCTCACTCAAGAAGTTTTTAACCGCACTATGCAAAAAAATGGTGGCTCGGTGGTGAATGTTGTAGCCGATATGCGAAACGGTTTCCCGATGATGGCTCACACGGGTGCTGCAAGGGCCGGTGTAGAGAATTTGACCAAAACCCTAGCTAATGAATGGGGAAGATACGGAGTGCGGATAAACTCTGTAATGCCCGGAACCATTAACAGCAGCGGGCTTAACCGCTACGACCCCACTTTTAAAGAGTTTATTTTTGGCTACGGAAAATTCAACCAAACATTCCGCTTGGGTACCGAAGGCGAAGTAGCGGCCGGAATAATATTCTTGCTTAGCCCTGCTGCGGCTTTTGTTACAGGAGTAAATTTAGCGGTGGACGGCGGGCAAAGTATTTATCATCCGCTTTTTCCGCCGGAAGAGAATACTAAGAATGAGGTGTGGGAGTAGGTTGGGGAGGTTACTCCCCCACCACAAACCTTTGCACAGAACTACCTTCCTCTGTAGTATATTTAAGCATATACAAACCCTTGCTAAACCCTCTTATATCTAAATATTCCTGATTAAAGCAAGATTGCTCTAATACCAATTTACCCATAGCATCATAAACCATCACAAGGGCTTTGCCTTTTGTGTTGGATTGAATAAATAATTGGCCTTGGGTGGGATTGGGGTAAAGGCTGAGGGTTGTGTTGGGGTTTTGTTCTTCTATGCCAACAATGCCGGATAATTTAACTATCCAGAAATCATATAAGCCGTATCCAGCAGCACCATGATGGCCTGTTACATCTCCATCATTAGAACCAGAAGAATTAGCAACAATATAACCTCCGTCCAGTGTTTGTTTTAAAGAGTAGGATAATTCGGAGCTTGTACCTCCTAAAGGTTTTTGCCATTGCATATTTCCAATAGAATCTAATTTAACAACCCAACTGTCTAAATTGAAATTACCAATCGGTTCATGAAACCCTACAACATCTCCATCATTGGATTGTGTAATGGCACCAAAAACATACCCTCCATCATTTGTTTGACAAATTGAATAACCAAGTTCTAACCTTGTTCCGCCGTAGCACTTTTGCCATTGAATACTACCCATAGAGTCTAATTTTAGCACCCATATATCAGCATCGTTAGAAGCAGGATGAATACCAGCCAAATCTCCATCAGCAGAATAGGAATTGCCAACTATAATAAAGCCCCTGTCTGCCGTTTGCTGAATCGAGTTTGAACGTTCGTCAGATGTTCCTCCAAACGCATTTTGCCATTGAATGATTCCGTTGACATCCAATTTAACTATCCATGAATCTTCCCCTCCGTGATTTCCTGTAATATCTCCATCCGTTGAATGAGAACTGCCCGCAACAATATAACCACCTTCAAGAATTTGAATAATAGAATGAGGGGAATCAACGTTTGCCCCGCCAAGCGATTTTTGCCATTGAACAGCTCCATTGCTGTTCAATTTTAAAATCCAATAATCTTCAGTACCTGCATTGCCATGATGCCCGCTTACATCCCCGTCTGTAGATTTAGAATAGCCCCCAACAATATATCCCCCATCCTGTGTTTGCTGAACAGAATTTGCCCCTTCGTCATCTGTTCCCCCTAATGATTTCTGCCATTCTATGGTTCCGGTACTGTCCAATTTAACCACCCAGTAATCGTGATAAAAACTGGAACCATGATGATTTGTTACATCACCGTTATTAGAAGCAGAAGATCCTGCAACAATATAACCACCGTCACTCGTAAAGCCAACTGAACTTGCCGCATCATTTTCAGAACCACCTAATGCCTTTTGCCATTGAATAATTCCCGCTGAATTTAACTTTACAATCCAAACATCACCATTACCATTATTAATTGTTACATCACCATCTAAAGACCTAGTACTACCTACTAAAATAAATCCTCCATCAATGGTTTCTATTACATCACTTGTCAAATCAGTTTCAGTACCCCCTATTGATTTCTCCCATTCTATTAAAGGAGCTTGAGTATATACTTTCTGAATTTGAATTGAAATACAAAAAACTGAAAAGAGAAATGCTTTTTTCATGGGGGAAAAAATTTAGACAAAAATAGCAATTAAAAGCCTAAGATTTTAAAAGACCTTTCGTGTATTTCTAAACGAAGGGAAATGTGTTTTGGCTTTCAATTCCTGAATATTAGGAATATATAAGCCATTTGCTTTCAATACAAATCCAAATACATATAATCCCGGAGCAAGGGGATTAAGTCCGGCATTTTGCAAGGCTTTTGCTTGTGACTGCCCTGCCTTTACTTTATTAGCCAATTCTATAACATTTATAATTACAGGAGGGTTTTTAGCGTTATTTAAATCCTTAACGACTATTTGTTCAAACACGTGTATGCCATGTATTGTGCCAGTGCCTCCTTCAGAAGGAGTAGCATCAGAGCAGCCAAAATCATGTGTAAGGCAATAGCACTCTGCCGCCGCTTCAACATATTCTAAATAAGTGTCATACCATTCTTCATTAATTGCTTCCATTTCCTGATTAAACTGTTCTATATCCCCCGCGGTAGGATTTTCCGGCAATACAGGAGGGGGAGCCGTTGGGGTAAAAATAGCACCTGTACATACTTCAGTTTCATAAGTTCCTTCAAAGTCCATTTCCTGCCAAATGGCAGGATTACAGGTTAATAATGGAAAGAGATTAAAATAAGGCGGATAGTTAGGTTGAGAACCATAGTTTTCGGCAAAAAAGCCCACATACCCTGAATTGACACCGAAATCGTAATCATTATTCATTCCGGAATTCATATTTTGAGCGTAGGTGTTATAAGGATTAACATACTGAGTATTATAAATATTCATGGCCCAATTTCTATCGCCACATCCTAATCCACCAAGAGATAAAGAACCTGTTTGCCAGGGACATCCACACGACCAAATTCCCGCATCTTTGCGTAAACCGTAAACAACTGATCCCGCAATAAGACCCCCTGTCTCATTACGATATGGATGACCAATAATATTATTATTTAGTGGCCCAATCCAAAGAACTCCGAAAGTAGTTTGATTGAGTGGAATGTTATGTTGAAAACTATAATCAAACCAATCGCCTTCAGAAAAATAACTATAAAAGGGAATTGAGTCCGAGGCACCATCGATATAAGTACCCGCAGAGGTTAAACTCATGGATTGATTACCCGAGATTAAATCTGTCCACAAATCAAGCTCCCATGCGTAGCCTTGTCCATCGCAAATCCATTTGCACGAAACCACATAATCGGAATGGCAACCTAAACAATTTCTAACAACATCTGGGGGGCTGGGCAGCGAAATCAAAATTGGAGCATCCTCAGCCACAATCATACTATTGGCATCTAATCCAATAGCAGATAAATAATATGAACCACTTAAACCAAGATATTTATCGGGTACTTTCCAATAATTTATATTATTTGGAAGTATTACGTTTTCTACATCATATGAAACAGTTTTTGCTTTTGTGTTTTCTTCAAAAGAAATTCTAATCTGCCAATTAGTTACTCTTGGGTTAGCCAGTTTATCCATTACCACGTAGCCCTGTGCTATATCGGGAGTTAGCGAAATGGTTTTGAATATATTTTTCGGCAAAGCGGGGTGTGTTCCCGTCCCTGGGCTTGGCCTTCCACCCCTGTAAACTGTTGCTGCTTTGCTTTTACTTTCACCATGGCATCCACAATCTCCGGTTTTATCGTGAGCCGAAGCCGATTTGGTTTCGTTGCATCCACAGCCGTCTTTTCCTTGGCTGTTGCCATACGGAAAAGGGGTTTTTCGCCCATAATTAGTATAATTACTATTCATAGTGTAGGCTTTATGGTATAAGGGAAATGGGACTTAGCGGCGGCGGCTAAGTGGCACCCATTTATAAAGCACTCTGCCTGCTCCAACTCCAATGCTTGTCATTAGTACAGAAATTATATTTGGTGTAGAGCCTTGGTTGCTTGGGTCGTAAATGCCCGATTGCACCCGGGCTTTGTTAGCCCCTGTAAAACTGCCGTGCATTGCAGCGGCTGTCCAATAAGGGATATTGGCCGTGTCGATGGCTAAGTTTCCGCTTATATAGCTATTGGTAATCCAAGGGCTTGTGGGGTTAGCTATTTCGGTTGCCCAAAATGCTATAACGGCCCTGCCTATGGCTGTGCCCATTAAAAGCGGGCGTTGCTCCTCCAAGGTTAAATTCATTAATGATATTCCTTCCTCCAATTGCGAAATGCAAATTACCATAGCATCGGTGTCGCTCCCTACATTGAAAATGCTATTGAGCAATTCGCCAATAAATGCTCTTTGGGCTGGCGAATATCCCTCTAAATGATTTGTGTTATAATCATTCGCGGCAAAAGCTATAAGCGATTTAAGTTCTAAACTTTCGGCATTTGAGGGGGTTATTCCCATAGCTGTTTCTACGTAACTTTTAGTATCACTTGAAAGGTCTTCCAAGTCATAAGGAACGGTAATGTGGGTTGTAATGTCGGCTAAACCCAGAGAAACGGTTGCGGCTAAGTTTTCGTAGGGGTTAATGGTTTCAAATTTTGTTGGCATTTTGTTTTAGATTTTAGAGGTTAGATAATAGAGTTTAGCTGTTGATGGAGTGTTTTTTTTACCTTGGTAATTGAGATTGCAATAGTATGTTTTTTTGTCTCCCCCCCCCCCCTTTTCAT
>CANJNG010000144.1 GCA_947475205.1 Bacteroidota bacterium | reverse complement strand
TGCTGCTTGTCCGCCATAAAGGGTTATACCCAGAAAGTGTGGAAGGTGGGCACTCTCGAAAGCCATAATTCTAACGCTACTATCAGTGCTGTAAAGCCATTCGCCAGTTTTAGTATAGTTACCGCTGCTGGTTTCCGCATTAATTAAGTTCGGTTTTAGTAAGGTAGAAGCAAGCATATTCTGAACCGATTTGTTGCAAAACACTTTCACATCTAGCGGTAATCTATTAGCCAGCGAAGGCAAATCCATAACATGGTCATAATGTCCGTGGCCAACCACTATGGCTTTCGTTAGATCAAGCATTTCTTTGGAATAAACCGCAGAGGCTAAAGCTGTATCGGGAATTAATTTACCCGCTGAAACCTTTCCCATAGCGGGATTGCTTATAAAAGGGTCAATAATTACCACACTTTTCTTAAAGCGAATTATACTTCCGGCTGTGCCTGTATGGAATATTTCCACGCTATCAGTTCCAATTTCGGATAGGTGTATCGTTTGGCCGTCGTTAATAATAGTTACAGGCAAAACCAATTTACTGCATGATGCAATGACTAGCACGAAACCGCAAAGTAATAGTTGTGTAAGACGTTTAAGGCTGCTATGCAAGATGCGGAGTAAAGGATGCAAAGGAAAGAAAATTTGATGCCGGAATTTGGCACTTGTTTGCCGAGTTACCACTCTTTTAGGCAATTCCCATTACTTTTACGACCTTAAAATATCATTATGTGTGGAATTGTAGCTGTATTTGCTTTGAATAAATTTTCGAAGGATCTTCGTCCGGAGGTCTTGACTATGGCCAAGAGAATTCGCCATCGTGGACCCGATTGGTCAGGAATTTATAGTGACGAAAATGTGATATTCGCTCATGAACGTTTGGCTATTGTGGACCCACAATCGGGCCGGCAGCCGCTGTTTAGCAAAGATGACAATTTGGTTTTAGCCGTAAATGGTGAGATTTACAACCATCAGGAATTACGCAAAACCACCCCCGAATATGAGTTTCTTACCCATTCGGATTGCGAGGTAATTCTGTCACTATATAGAAAGAAAGGGATAAACTTTATAGAAGACTTGAATGGGATTTTTGCTTTTGCCCTTTACGACAAAGAAACCAACACCTACCTCATTGCCCGCGACCATATCGGAATTATCCCTTTATATATGGGATGGGATACATCAGGCAATTTATATGTTGCCTCTGAACTCAAGGCTTTAGAAGGCGTTTGCAATAAGATTCAGGAGTTTTTGCCCGGCCATTATCTCCATAGCAGCGAAGGCCATGAATTAAAGAAATGGTACAACCGCGACTGGACATCATATGAAAACGTTGCTAATAACGAATCGGATATGGCCGCTTTGAGGAAAGCTCTTGAAGAAGCCGTGCATCGTCAGTTGATGTCAGACGTGCCTTATGGGGTGCTGCTTTCGGGAGGTTTAGATTCCTCCATTATTTCAGCGATTACCAAAAAATATGCGGCCAACCGCATTGAATCCAACGACACCCAACAGGCTTGGTATCCTCAACTGCATTCCTTTGCTGTGGGCTTGGTTGGTTCGCCTGATTTAGCAGCAGCTCAAGTAGTAGCAAAGCATATCGGGTCGGTGCATCACGAAATAAACTTCACTGTGCAGGAAGGTTTAGATGCTATTCGGGATGTGATTTATCATTTAGAAACGTATGATGTAACCACCATTCGTGCTTCTACACCCATGTATTTGCTGGCAAGGGTTATTAAATCAATGGGTATAAAAATGGTGCTTTCGGGCGAAGGTGCCGATGAAATATTTGGAGGCTATCTCTATTTCCACAAAGCACCAAACCCACAGGCTTTCCATGAAGAAACCATTCGTAAGCTAAGCAAATTGCATTTATATGATTGCCTTCGAGCCAATAAATCCTTGGCTGCCTGGGGCATTGAAGGCCGGGTGCCATTTTTGGATAAAGAATTTATGGATGTGGCTATGCGGCTAAATCCGAAAGATAAAATGGCCGGAAATGGCAAAATTGAGAAGTGGATTTTACGCAAAGCATTTGAAGATTACCTGCCCGAAAGCATTGCTTGGAGGCAGAAGGAACAATTCAGTGATGGCGTAGGTTATTCGTGGATTGATACCCTGAAGGCAGTGGCCAACGAAACGGTAAGTGATGAACAATTGGCAAATGCTAAATTCCGTTTTCCCATTCACCCGCCAATGTCGAAGGAGGAATATCGTTATCGAAGTATTTTTAGCGAACTGTTTCCATCTGATTCGGCAGCTATGTGTGTGCCTTCTGTGAAATCGGTAGCGTGCAGCACGCCCGAAGCATTAGCTTGGGATGCTTCGTTTCAAAATGCAAATGACCCATCGGGACGAGCGGTTAAGGCAGTTCATAATGATGGGTATAAGTAATATAATGTTGGAAGGTGAGTAAATAGAATTAACACGGAAGTAAATGAGGTTAACACGTGAGTAAATAGAGTTAACACGGAAGTAAATGAGATTAACATGTGAGTAAATAGAGTTAACACGGAAGTATATGAGGTTAACACGTGAGTAAATAGAGTTGGATTAAAAGTAAATGTGGTTGGAACTCACGAAAAGGGTTATTTACCCCCGATTATCAAAAAACTTAATCGGTTTTCGGCTCATTTCAGGGTTAGTAATCTTAGCTACCTCGTCGCCCGATTGAAAAATAATTTTAGGGCTTACTCGAAGTTTAGCTCTAAAATGGTCGAGAATAGTTTTGTCGAAATGTTCAATTTCGTTGTGGCAAGCGACCCGTACTAAAATTTCATCCGTTCCTATTTCGTTGGTGAAGATCTCGATAGCATAATTCAAGATATTGTCGAAATCATTCAAAATGTCAAAAAAAGCCGGAGGATAAATGGTAGTGCCTTTGTATTTAATCATCTGCTGACGACGACCTATAATTGGCCCTAAGCGGGTTGTAGTCCGACCACAAAGACATTTTTCAGTGTAGTGGTAGCAAATATCCCCTGTTTTAAACCGAAGCAGTGGCATGCCTTCCACTCCGAGCGTTGTAACCACCACTTCTCCGGGCTTTGTTTCGTTTACAGGTTGGTTGTTTTCATCTAAAAACTCCATAAACACCAATTCAGGTTGGCTATGTCCGCCTTGGCCATGAATGCATTCAGTAAAAGCCGCTCCCATTTCGGTGCTGGCATACGTGCTAAACAAATCTATAGGCCAAGCATCAGTAATTCGTTTCCCCAACGGATTCCACGAAAAATCAATGTTACGAATAGGCTCACCAATGCAAATAGCTTTCTTAATGGATGAGTTTTTATAGTCTATCCCTTTGCTTTCGGCATATTCAATCAGTTTCAGCAAAAATGAAGGAACTGCAATAATAGCAGTGGGTTTTATTTTGGCTATAGTATCCCACTGCAGTTCGGGAATTCCCGACCCAACACGCACAATACCCGCTCCCAATTTTCTCGCCCCAAGAAAATAAGCCAAACCAGCCATAAAGCGGCGATCCATAGTGGTGGTAAGCTGAAATATTTCGTTTTCATCGCTGCCCGTTATGGCAAATGAAGCAGCTTCATTAAAGGCTAACCGTTCTAAATCATTATCGGTTAGGGCAAAAATAACCGGGTCGCCAAGTGTTCCCGAAGTAGTTACATAATCAATAATCTGGTGACGGGGAACACACAGAAAATCATCGTTGCGGTGATGCAGATCGTCCTTTGTTGTGGTTGGGATTTGAGCAAATGTTTCAAAATCTTGAATTGCATTTGGATTAATACCATTCTTTCTGAAAACATCTTGATAGAAAGGTGAGTTTTGGGCCAAATTTGATAACAGCTCTTTCAGTTTCTCCAACTGCATTGCCCGAATTTGTTCGGGAGAAGAAAATTCAATATTGAGAGCGTTGTTCTTAATTATCACTCTTCACATATTTATTCACCACTACACCAAATTTCCTCAGGAAATCAACCCCTTCATCGCTTTCTAATCCCTTGTATTCAGCATAAGAATTGAGATAATACACCTTGCGGATTCCCATAGTGTAAATCGTTCTTGCACACGAAAGACAAGGCGAAAGGGTAACGTACAGTGTAGCATCTTGTAGTTCAACTTTGTTTTTAGCGGCATACAGAATAGCATTTTCTTCGGCATGAAGTGCCAAATAGCAACTTCCCTTACTGTCTCTAGCACAGCCTTTCCCAGGCCATTCTTGGTCGCAGTTGTGGGTTCCTGCCGGAGGACCATTATATCCCAACGAAACTATACGGGTATCTTTAGCCAACACTGCACCTACCTTAATCTTTACACAATGCGACTTAACGGCTATGCTTTGAGCCAAATCCATATAAATATCATCGAAACTGGGGCGAGACATCGTAAGTAGTTATTAATTCGTTATTAATTCCCCTTCTTTTTCTTCTTAAACATATCGCCATTCATATCGAGCAAAACGCTGAAATAGGCCATTCTGCCAATGTAAGGTCCGCCAAAAACCTGCAATTGTTTATTGTCGAACATTTTTCCAACCCGTTGGCCAAAATCTAAATGGTTGTTGCTAAAATATGGCACAATCCCAAAAAGATTAGAACAACCAAGCTTAAAGGTGCAAAACAACTTTGGTGCTTTGTAATTAACCTGAGCATCCACCATATCGTAAGTTGGGATATTGCCCGTAAACTGTGGTGACCCCTCAAATGTAAAGCTTTGTATCCATTTATAATTTATACTAAATCCGAAGTTGTTTAACTCCCTGCCGCTAAATGAAAGATTAAATTTATGTGCCGGTGTGTTGAAGGCAGGAATTAAAGAATCTGTGTCGCCAGTGCGGTTAAGGTCAAGGATATTCCAAGAGTAATTTCCACCCAAGTTAAACTGTTTAAAGAAATAATTAATTCCAATAGATGCTCCCTGCGTGAAGACCACAGTCTTTGAGTTCGTTGCAATCCTGTAAGCCTGAGCCGATTTAAGGGCGTATTCCTTATCAAAATCGGCATCTACCCCAATTTTATAGCCAATGAAATCGGTGTACCAGCTAAAATAGTAACTGGCATCAATATAAATATGATTCCACAACGTTGCTCGGTAGCCACCTTCCACCGTTTTAACTTTCTCGGGGCGTATAGCCGCAACATTAAAATAATTGAGGGTGTCTTTGTAGAATTTACCTCCTCCGGCTGATTGGAAATCAATGAGCGATTCAACAGTAACTAAAGAATCACGTCCAGTGAGGTTTCCCAACAATATGGCTCGGCCAACATTGTAGTAGAGGTATTGGTCGGCCAAAGTAGGGTTTCGCACAGCCGCCGAAAACGATAGCCGCAACGTATGATTTTTCCAAGGATTATACACTGCAGAAACCGCAGGAGAAATCAAATAGTTGAAGTTTTGATTCTTATCCATCCGAACTGTTGCATTCAGTTTCAATGTTTCCTTAATCACTTTCTTTTCTAAACCCAAATAAACACCATATTGGAAATTGTAAATGCGTTTACGCTGGGTATTGTAAACTGTATCTATAATGTTTCCGGTGGAATCACGCACATAATGGTTCACGCCAAGCGTATCGCTGAATATGGTTCCGTTGGTATTTGGAGCATATAATCGGGCTTCGGTGCCTATGGTTACATCCAACCAGTGTTTGGGGCTAAATTTATATTCGGCGTGCCCGTGATACAATGCAGACTTATCGTAAAGGCGGCTACCCCGAGAACCGGGTGTGTTAAAATTAGTGCTTTTGATTTTATTTAATGCACTATCGTAGCGAGCTGTTCCGGGAGCAAAGTAATCAGTGAATCCTTTAGTGATATTCAAACTATCTGCCGAACTGCGAGCTATTTGATGCCAGTTTACAAGTGAATCGTGGTAATTGGCTAAAATGGCTTGGCCGATAATAGTGTCAAACGGATTGCCTAAAGTAACCTTAGGAAAGCCTGGCAATGCTTTTACTTTAGGGATAAAATATTTCTGCCATGAGTTTATGTAATCCTGACTCCATTGGTCGTTGCTTTTAGCCGAATCCTGCAAAGCAAAAGCCGTAGCAACAGCATCGTAACTGTTTCCGGCATCTTCGTTAGTAGCATAGAATCTTACAAAGAATTTCCCTTCCTGCCGCACTTCAATTTTGTTCTGAAAAAACTTCACATCCTTTAAACTGTAGCGGTTATCGCCTTGGTAAACCGTGGTACCATATCCAAAATTCGACGTGGTAATTAATTCCACTTTTGGTGTTAGCTTAAAGTGCAGAGCTATGTTGGCTTTAAGATTTTTGGTATGATAATCCACCATACTTTTTTCCCAATATCCGGTGCGGTAACGAATACCTAAGCCCGGATACAATCCTTGTCCTTTTTGAGACGATGCATTATTTGAAGCATTGGTGAGGTTTTCATCACCATAACGATTTACGGCATCATAGCCCCCCGGATTATCCGCCCCAACTTTACTATTTATTGTAGGGTCAGCGTTTGTAGCTTCCCAATCGTATGCCTGAAACCAAAATAAATTTAGTTTATACGCAAAGGCATCATTCCCTTTTTTATTTTTGAAAGCCTGTGCCCACCGCATTGCCGTTTCCACCAAATTGCGTTCACCAACCTTCATTTGCACCTGCAATCCCTGATGAATAAATGGGTCTTTCGTAGTCATACTTATTACGCCGTTAAATGCATTTGGTCCGTAGAAGGCTGAACTTGCCCCAACAATCAAATCGGCTTTTTGAACATCAAGCTCCGATGCCCCTAAGAAATTTCCCAACGAAAAGTTTAAACCCGGCGATTGGTTATCTACTCCATCTATAATTTGCAGCGACCGAACAGGCGAAGTGCTATTAAATCCACGGGTATTAATTACTTTAAAACCTAAGCTGGCCGAGGTTAAATCTACCCCTTTTAATGCACCTAAACCTTCATAAAAGTTGGCTGCAGGAGTTTCTTTTATGGCAATGATGTCCATGCTTTCCACGGTAAGTGCTGCCTGCTTTTGCTTGTCGGAAATACGAACTTCATAAACCACGGCTTCTTTAAGCACTATGTCGTCGGTTTTGAGTTTTACTGTGGTTGGCTCGGCTAAAGATTTTATTTCTATGTCCTGATTCAGATAACCTATGTAGGAAACAGTAACCGTAAATGGGGGCTGTTTGTCGGTGTTTAGGATGAAATTACCGTCTAAATCGGTTACTGCTCCAATGGTTGTGCCTTTTAGCACAACACTCGCTCCCACAAGGGTTTCGCCTGTTTTGTTATCTTTAATTGTGCCTTTCAAAGCCTGAGAAAACAAGCTTCCGGTGGAGGCAAACAGCAAGAACAAAATTGCAATTAGGTGCTTCTTCATAAAAAAATATAAGGGATTGCGAAAATGTGAAAAAATCTTAACGCATGGAGAAAAAGTTTTACAGGTTGGACGGCAAATTTCCCTTATCAACAATAAATGCCAATTTAATTTTGAGGAATTGACTTTTGGACTGGGACAGATCCTAACGGGAATTTAGTATTTAGAAGGGAATTATGTTGTGGATACTCTCAATGTGAAACCATTCCAAAAACAAGCAAATAGGTTAGCGTTCCGCTTATATAGCCCAATAGTGCCAGCAAACTTATTCTTTTCAAATACCATATAAAGTCTATTTTCTCCATTCCCATTACGGCCACACCTGCTGCTGAACCTATAATGAGAATGCTGCCTCCAGTCCCGGCACAATAGGCCATCATTTCCCATAGTTTATGGTCGGAAGGGAAGTTTTCGAGTGAATACATTCCCATGCTTGCAGCCACAAGTGGCACATTATCTATCACTGCCGAGGCCAGTCCTATGGCAGAAACTATCAGTTCCATATTCCCAATTTTTTCGTCCATCCAATGAGCCAATCCGCTTAGCATTCCCGTACTTTCGAGGCATCCGATGGAAATTAATATTCCTAAGAAAAACAACACCGAAGAACTGTCAATTCGGCTTAAAGCGTGCGATGCCGTGAATGGACGACGGGCTTCTTCATCTTTATCTTTATGGATAATTTCAGAAGCAATCCACACCACAGCCAATCCAAACAAAATGCCCATATAGGGTGGCAGGTGAGTTATAGTTTTGAAAATTGGGACAAATAGTAACGAGGCTACTCCCAAAGCAAACATAATTTTGCTTCCATCGGGTGTTTTATCATTCGCTTTAGAAAGAGCAATTTCTGGCAAACTCCCTACATTTCGCATCGTATAGGAAAGATACAGCAGGGGAACTATCAAACTCACCACACTCGGGATGAACAACATTTTCATAATGTTTACAGTAGTTACTTGTCCGCCAATCCAAAGCATAGTAGTGGTTACATCCCCAATTGGCGACCAAGCTCCACCCGCATTGGCAGCAATAATTACAATTCCTGCAAAAAGTTTACGCATTTCACCAGCCGGAAGCAGTTTCCTAAGCAGCGAAACCATCACAATTGCAGTTGTAAGATTATCTAAAACAGATGACAGGAAAAACGTAACTATGGAGATAATCCACATCAGTTTCATCACATTTCGGGTGCTTATTCTGTCGGTAATTACTTTGAAGCCGTGGTGAGCGTCCACTAATTCAACTATCGTCATTGCCCCCAAAAGAAAAAACAAAATCTCCGCTACCGAACCTAAATGATGGCTTAATGATTCTACAATTTGATGTGTTTCGCCTAAGCCAGAAAGCACATAAATAGTCCAGCACAACACTCCGGTTAGCAATGCAGAAGCTGTTTTGTTTATTTTTATTGGATGTTCGAATGCTATGGCAGCATATCCTAAAATAAAAACAAGTGTAATGAGTGAAAGCATTTTTGTAAATTCAGAAGATGCAAGTATAGGATATAAAACCAATTTCTGCTCAGTAAAATCATGCACCCTATTTGTACTTTGTAAATCAATTTTTTAGACCTTCGCATTCTCATTCTTTTGCAATGTTCAGATATATAGTTTGCTTCCTCCTCGTTTCGGGTAGTCTTGCTGTTAGTTCGCAAGTGGTCATCAACGAATATTCGTGCTCCAATATTTCCACCATTCCGGATGCTAATTTCAATTATGAGGATTGGATAGAACTGTATAATACGGGTAGCTCACCTGTAAGCATAGGCGGCTGGTATCTCACCGATGATGCAGCCGATTTGCAGCAATATACCATTCCGGCTCTAACCATTGCGGCAGGTGGGAGGCAATTATTCTTTGCATCGGGCAATAATACCGCAACAGGTGGCGAGTATCACACCAATTTCAAACTCACTCAATCTACTCCCGAAAAAATTATACTGTCGAATAGTAGCGGAGCTGTGGTAGATAGCCTTACTTTAAAACCTACACAAACCGACCATAGCCGGGGACGAACTGCCGATGGAGCCACAACTTGGAGCGTTTTCACTTTCCCAACCCCCGATGCCGCAAATGCTAATCCAAAGCAAGAATATGCAGCAAAACCTACAATGAGCGTTGCCGCCGGGTTTTACCCTTCCGCACAAACCGTATCTATTTCTGCGGTGGCAGGCTTAACCATTCATTATACACTTGATGGTTCGCAACCCACCACTTCATCGCCCACATATTCTGCTCCGCTAACAATATCAACAACCAAATTAGTTCGGGCTGCTTCCTTTAGCTCCGATCCTTCGGTGCCTCAAAGTTTCTACGACAACAATACCTATTTCATTAATACTAATCATG
>CANJNG010000143.1 GCA_947475205.1 Bacteroidota bacterium | reverse complement strand
TCCCAGCAATAGCGGCGGGCAATGCGAAGCGTAAGCATGTGTGATGTGGGCATTGCCCGTCCGCGGTTTCCCCTTCGGCCCAAGCCGTTGGGGAAAATTGCCTTGAACCGACCGAAGGGAGCTCACGTTTACGTAAAGTTTCCACGGTTTTTGGTTACTTTTTTCCAAGAAAAAAAGTGACAAAGAAAAATAAGCCCACTAACGCCCCATTTTATGCCATTGTGACATAAAATGGGGCGTTTTCTATATACCTCCATCCAAACTAAACAAAAAAACTGCCAACTTTTCTAACCGAGCGACCAAATTCTTTAACCGAGCGACCAACTTTTCTTACCGAGCATCCAAATTTTTTAACCGAGCGACCAACTTTTATAACCGAATAACCAAATCTTTTAACCGAGCGGCCTTCTTCTTTAACCGAGTACCCAATTTGTTTAACCACCCAACCAAATTCCCCAACCGAATACCCAAAATCAATTACTTTACTGCCAAAATTTGCACAACAAACCCCTATATCAATACAAAACCACCTATTAACAATATTTTAGAAAAATTAATAATCTTCGAAATGCCTCATAAATAAAAAATTTTGACTTTTGCATATCAATCCTCAAAATTAACCTACTAAAACCTATTCAAAATGAACACAAACTTCAATTGCTCAGAATCCGAACTCTACTCAGTATGTAAAATCGGATGGAAATCAAACGGTGAATACCTAGCAGAATTTGCCGCACTAAAAGCGAAATACACCGCAACCTTCAACTCCGACAACACCCAAAAAATCAAAGACGCACAAGTCCTACCCGCTGTTACAGCCCGCTACGCACAATCCGAAAAACTCCGCATCAAACTCGTTCAAATAAACCAAGAACTCTGCGATGCATTCCAAAAACTAAAACTATACATAACCGATGCCTACGCACCTGAATACCACAAAGTAAACTTTAACGAAGCAGGCCAAAACTTCTACGAAGAAGCCGCCGCCAAAAACTGGGATAAATCCTCCGACCTCGCAGCCGCAATGGATTTGTACATCGACAAACACCTTTCCGACCTCACCGCAGGCCAAAACATGCCATCAGCCTTTCAAGCAACAGTTACAGGCCTAAAAACCCAATTCGAAAACCAATACCAAGACTTCGCTGATGCCACCGAAACCGCAAAAGTTGCCACCCAAACCAAAGTCGAAGCCAATAACCAACTTCACGAAAACCTAATGTCAATGTTCAAAGACGGTCAACAAATCTTCAAACGAAATCAAGCCGTCCTCGACCAATTCACCTTCGACACAGTTCTATCACTCGTTACAAACACCCAAGCATCAATCAAAGCACAAATTCAGGATAAAAACACACTCCTAGGTTTAGCAGATGCCATAATCTCCATAATCCCATCCGACACCGAACTCACCACCGACCTCAACGGTGAAGCCCATGCCAACATCGCCGCAGGTACATATACTATTACAATCACCCACCCCCAATATGTAACCGAAACCATCGACAATTTCGATGTCAAAGCATCCCAAGGCAACATACTCAAAGTTAAACTTACACCATTATAGAAGCCTAATACAACAAACCCTAGAAAAGCGAAGCCTCCACTTCGCTTTTTTTATGCAATTTCGTCCAGCAATGCACCACTTCTTTACGATTTTAGAACGGGGGCGAAGTCCTCAACGGAGTTAATTACCCTTTTTGTACAAGCTAAACAATTTTTAGCATTCAAAATCACGAAACCCCAACTCCTTAGCCGACTTTTGCTTTCTTGAAAAAGTTCCTCTTCTCGCTTGCTTTAATTCTTTTTGCTGCATTAGCAAGTCAGGCACAAACCCTAAGTATTTCGGGTGTGGTGAGGGATAACCAAGACAATTCCTTACTTGTTTCGGCCAATGTTTGGGCAAGTTCGCTGCCTGATAGTTCTATAGTAAAGGGTGGCACCACAGACTTAGACGGGAAGTTTCTCCTTACCGGACTTCCTGCGGGAACCTACAAGCTACATTTTAGTTATATCGGTTATGCGGGAATGGTGAAGGTGGTAAAGCTGATCGATAAACCCGTTGATTTGGGGGAGATAAAGCTTTATGCAAGTTCGGTTTCGCTCAAGGATGTGAAGGTGGAAGAAAAGGCCATCCGCACCGAGCAGAAAGGCGATACAACACAATACAACGCCAACGCTTTTAAAACTAATCCCGATGCTACGATGGGCGATTTGGTGCAGAAAATGCCCGGCATCACCCTTGAAAACGGTACCCTGAAAGCCCACGGCGAGGATGTGAAAAAAGTAATGATTGATGGAAAGGAGTTCTTTGGCGATGATGTGAATACTGCATTGAAGAATCTTCCGGCCGAGGTGATAGACAAAATTCAGGTGTTTGATAAACTAAGCGACCAAAGCCAGTTAACGGGGTTCAACGATGGAAACACCACTAAGACAATAAATATAGTCACCAAACCCGGCAAAGCCAATGGGCAGTTTGGGAAGATATTTGGCGGAGCAGGAGTAAATGATAACCTGAAAGATGGGCGTTATCAAAGTGGTTTAAACCTTAATCTTTTTAGTAAGAAACGTAAGATTTCTATCATCGCCCAAAGCAATAACATTAACCAGCAAAACTTTTCAGCTCAGGATTTAGCCGGGATATTCCCACCCCAAAACAATGGTCCGGGTGGAGGAATGGGAGGCGGAGGCCGAGGTAGTGGCGGAGGGGGAATGGGTGGCCCTCCGGGAATGCAAAATCCGGCAGACAACTTTACCGTAAATTCATTGGGCGGAATAACCACCACCCATGCAGCCGGTATTAATTACAGCGAAAGCTGGGGAAAGAAGCTCACCATATCAGCTTACTACTTTTTTAATAATTCTAAAAATAAAAACCAAAGCTCCCTCGAACGAAATTATTTTAATAAAGAACTGAAAGGGCAGCAATACACCGAAGACAATTCGAGCAATAAAGATAACCTGAATCACAGGGCCAATATGCGTTTGGAGTTTAATCCCGATACTAATAACTCTATTATATTCACCCCTAAATTAACTTTTCAAAATGCTAAAACGAACAGCACTAACTCAGGTTTAAATACTGTGAATAGTGTTTCGTTAAACAATGCCCAAACCGATAATAAAACGGAGAGTTTAAACTATAATTACAGTGCCGATTTGATGTATCAACATAAGTTTATGAAGCGTGGCCGGACGTTTTCTATTAATGGAAATATGCAGGGAAGCGACAAGAACGGCACATCGGGTTTAGGGTCGCAAAACAACTATTTCCAAACAATCGACACCTTAGAGCTAAGCCTGAACCAAACCGGAAAAACCCTCGGAAACAGTCGCACCTTTGGCGGAAACATTAGCTATACCGAACCTTTAGGCAAGAAAAGTATTTTGGAATTTGGCTACAATCCTTCCTTTCTGAAAAACACATCCGACAAACAAATTTACTCTACCGACACCACACAAAACACCTTTTTAGATTCAACACTTTCGAGCAAATACAACAATACCTACGACACCCATAAAGCAAGGTTAAGCTACCGTTTCCGCACCCCAAAACTCAACTTTATGCTGAGTGCGGCTTATCAGTACGCCGAACTAAAAGGCGAACAGGCATTTCCGCGGCAAACTCAAATCTATAAGAGTTTCAACAACATTTTGCCCATGGCCATGACGATGATTCAGTTTAACAAGAACACCAGTCTTCGGCTGTTTTATCGCACCAACACCAATGCTCCCAGCGTCAGCCAACTTCAAAATGTGGTGGATAATAGTAATCCACTTGTGCTAAGTACCGGTAATCCGGCCTTGCAACAAGACTTTTCTCAGAACGTTGGCGGACGATTCAGTTTGGCCAAACCCGATAAAGCTCAAAGCCTGTTTGCATTTGCCAACCTTAGTATAACCTCCAATTATATCGGAAATTCCACATTCATTTCCACCATAGATTCGGTTTTGCCACAAGGAATAAAACTGTATAAAGGTTCTAGAATTACCTCTCCGGTAAATTTGAGCGGATATGCCAATATTAGGTCCTTTCTCACTTATGGCTTGCCGGTTTCGTTTCTCAAATCGAACTTAAATATAAATGCAGGATTTATTTATGGCCGCACGCCCAGCCTTATAAATGGTGTAAAGAATTTGGCAAATACCTATAGCCCCACTGCCGGATTGGTGCTAAGCAGCAACATAAACGAGAAGATTGATTTCACACTGAGTTTTACGGCTAATTATTATGTTGTGCAGAATACCATTTTGCCGCAATCGAACAGCAATTACTACAATCAGGTATCAAATGCCCGCCTTAACTGGCAGTTCTGGAAGGGATTTGTAATAAGTTCGGAACTAACCCATATTCAGTATTCGGGATTGGGGCAGGCTTACAATACTAGCTATTTTTTATGGAATGGTGGCTTGGCCTATAAATTCCTGAAGAATCAGGCTGCTGAATTACGGTTTAGCGTTTTCGACCTATTGAACCAAAACCAAAGCGTAAGCCGAACCGTAACCGACACCTATACCGAAAACAATCGCAGCTTAGTGCTTAATAGGTATTACATGATGACCTTTACTTATACATTGCGGAAGTTTAAGAAGGCGGAATAGGGATTGCTTTTCAAACCATTGCCCTCAACCTTCTACTCCAAAAGCTTCCATCATCAGCCGTTTACCTGTTTCAGTGAGTTCGAACCGTTGAAATCCTGTGCGGCATATTACCCCCTTTTTCCCCATCGACATTATGCGTTTGGCCATTCCTGCATCCGATTTCATACCTGTAATCCTTCGCAATTCCTTATAGCTGCATACCTGTTTATTATAGGAATGAAGCATAATCATTGCACTTGCCCGCACAGCCATTCCACTTACTCTTAAAAAACCGTTTTTCTTTAATACCACCCTTAGTCTATAAACATTGTGTTCGGCAACTTCAATGCTTGCGGGGAGAATCTTCTTGGTTATTCCTATGTCAGTTTTAACATTGGAAATACTAGTGCCGTGTATTCCTATTTCATTTTTCACATTGGAATGAATGCTGTCAGATATTCCTATGTCAATATTTAAATTGGAATACTCGTTGCTATTCTTTCCTATGTCATTTTTAACATTGGAATACCCTTCACCGTTTATTCCAATGTAAGTTTTGAGATGGGCATTTTCTTCCCTCAGTTGTTCATTGTATGTAAGTAAACTATCTACCAGACGAGTAAGTCGTTGGTTTTCGGTTTCTAATTGGGCTATTTGCTGTTCGGTCATAGCATTAAAATTTACTGTAAATATAAATCGTTTGAATTTATCTAGGCAAAAAATCCATATTCGCATACACCTTGATGGTGAAAGGGAGAAGCCAATACCCAATTTAGCTGGGAATGGATTTTTTTAGGCCAATATTTGAATCCCTCCTTATCCCTTTCTTAACATCGTCGAATTTCATATAATTTCTAATGTATATCTAATGTCCCTCTTTCTTCTCCATATTCAACTAATTACTCAATATTTCTTCCTTACCCCCTCAATTTTACATCAATTGTTGAATATTTTGCATAATTTTAAGATTGACCCCCTAAAATTTTAATACTTTTGCCGAAATTTTCAAATTCAACTAAAACAAAACAAATGGCAATTTTACGATTCAAAGCACTGGAAGAACTGCATACCCGTACCCCGGTTGTGGTAGAAAATCTTGGAAAAGTGTCTGGATTTTATGGGGAAAACGTTTTTAATCGCGACCGTATGCGGGAATATCTGCAAGAAGATGTTTTCGAAAAAGTAATGGCAGCGGTGGAACAAGGTACGCAGCTTGACCGCAAAATAGCGGATTCGGTTGCCACCGGAATGAAAGCATGGGCTTTGAGCAAAGGCGTTTCGCATTACACACACTGGTTTCAACCTTTAACCGGCACCACTGCCGAAAAACACGATGGCTTTTTTATGCCTGTGGAAAATGGCCGTGCCATTGAAGCGTTTGAAGGCAAACAATTGATTCAACAAGAGCCCGACGCTTCGAGTTTCCCGAACGGAGGAATTCGTAACACTTTTGAAGCACGCGGATATTCTGCTTGGGACCCATCTTCACCGGCCTTTATTATTGGTGCGACTTTGTGCATCCCAACCATCTTTATTTCTTACACCGGCGAGGCTTTGGACTATAAATCTCCATTGCTTAAAACCCTTACCGCTTTAGATAAAGCTGCTGCCGATGTGGGACAATATTTCGATAAGAATATCACAAAGGTTACTGCTACCCTAGGTTGGGAACAAGAATATTTCTTGGTAGATGAAGCACTTTATAACGCCCGTCCCGACTTGGTTTTAACAGGCCGTACCGTTTTCGGACATTCTCCTGCAAAAGGACAACAATTAGAAGACCATTATTTTGGTTCAATTCCCGAGCGTGCAATGTCTTTTATGCGTGATTTTGAGAATGAATCCTTGCGTTTAGGCATCCCTGTTCGTACCCGCCACAATGAGGTAGCTCCAAATCAGTTTGAATGTGCTCCTGTATTTGAAGAAGCTAACATCGCCGTTGACCACAATTTGCTATTAATGGATTTGATGGAGAAAATTGCCCGTAAGCATAACTTCCGTGTTCTTTTCCACGAAAAGCCCTATGCAGGTGTGAACGGAAGCGGCAAACACAACAACTGGAGCATGGGAACAAACACAGGTAAGAACCTTCTTAGCCCCGGGAATACTCCCAAAACCAATCTTCAATTCCTAACTTTCTTTGTAAATACTATCAAAGCTGTTTACGAACACGACGATTTGTTCCGTGCAAGCATCGCCTCTGCCGGAAACGATCACCGTCTTGGAGCCAACGAAGCACCTCCGGCAATCATTTCGGTGTTTTTAGGAAGTCAGCTTTCAGTAGTATTGGATGAATTGGTAAGCAAAGTGAAGGCCGGTAAACTATCGCCAGAAGAAAAAACCAATCTGAAACTGAACATTGGCAAAATCCCTGAAATCCTTTTAGATAACACCGACCGTAACCGTACCTCACCCTTTGCCTTCACCGGCAATAAGTTTGAGTTCCGTGCTGTAGGCTCATCTGCAAACTGTGCACAAGCAATGATTACTATTAATAGTGCTGTTACTGCTCAATTAATCGAATTTAAGCAAGATGTGGATGCCTTGATTTCAAAAGGTGATAAAAAGGATGATGCTATTTTGAAAGTTTTGAAAAAATACATCGAAGTATCTGCCCGCATTCGTTTTGAAGGAAATGGTTACGGCGACGAATGGGTAGTAGAGGCTGAAAAAAGAGGTTTGAAAAACATCAAAACTACTCCTCTAGCTCTAGATGCATTAGTAAGTAAAAAAACTTCTGCTTTATGGACATCGCTCGGTATTTTCAATGAACGTGAAATTCATGCACGCCATGATATTTACTTGGAAAACTACACCAAGAAAGTGCAAATCGAAGGTCGTGTAATTGGCGATTTAGCCTTAAATCATATTATCCCGACCGCGTTTGAATATCAAAGCAAATTGATCACAAATGTTACCGGATTGAAGGAACTGTATGGTGCCGATTACAAAAAGTTAGCTGTGGTTCAATTATCCACTATCGAACAAATCTCAGAGCATATTTCAAAAATTAGCTCTAAGGTAAACGCCATGACCGAGGCTCGAAAAAAAGCCAACGGTTTGAGCGATGCCCGCAAGCAAGCTATTGAATATTGCGATAAGGTTGTTCCGTATTTTGACGAAATCCGCTACGAAGTGGATAAACTGGAACTATTGGTTAGTGATGAAGCTTGGCCATTACCAAAATACCGCGAAATGCTTTTCCACAGATAGGAAATTGCGTTTCTTTGAAAAAAGCCGGAGTAATTTCCGGCTTTTTTTATGGAATAACGTTTTAAATTTAAGATGTACTACTATTGATAGCTGGAAAGAGAGCAAAACAAAAGCCAACAGCCTATTTATTTCTTACCTTCGCCTAAATCTTGTCGCCAGTACTTTTATTAAGCGATTAAAACAGATTTAAACACAATTAAGTATGGGTAAATCGCAAGCAACATTTAGTAAAAAAGAAAACGAGAAGAAACGCTTGAAAAAGCAAAAAGACAAGGAAGAAAAGCGTGAAGAACGCAAATTGAATCCAAGCAAAAGTTTTGAAGAAATGCTTGCTTATGTGGATGAGAATGGAAATATATCAAATACTCCGCCCGATCCTAAGAAAAAGAAGCAATTTAGAAGTGAAGATATTCAGATAAGCACTATGCGTCAGGAAGACATGGAGCAACCCGATCCTATCAGGAAAGGAACAGTTACCTTCTTCAACAATGAAAAAGGATACGGCTTCATTAAAGACACAGAGAACAACGATAGCATCTTTGTGCACATAAACGAAATAACCGGTACCATAAAAGAAAACGATAAGGTTACCTTTGAAATAAAGATGGGACCTAAAGGAGCAAACGCTGTATCAGTAAGAATTCAGGAGTAGATATTAACTTCTACGCTTAATTTAATTGGTATTTTTTTTAAATAGAGAAAAACACGCTGAACCTGTATTTCAAGGAGGCAATACATTTGCTTTATTAGGAATATTGCTACTTTCGCCCTCCAAAAAAAATAAGAAAAAATGAGCAAAGGCCCTATTTCCCAATTTGTAGAAAACCATTTCCTGCACTTCAATTCTGCCGCATTGGTAGATGCTGCCAAAGGTTACGAAACACACCTTAACCAAGGCGGTAAAATGATGGTAACACTTGCTGGAGCAATGAGCACGGCTGAGTTAGGGAAATCATTTGCCGAAATGATTCGCCAAGGAAAAGTGGATATTATTTCCTGTACCGGTGCTAACCTAGAGGAAGATATTATGAATCTTGTGGCCCACAGCCATTATAAGCGTGTGCCAAATTATCGCGACCTTAGTCCACAGGAAGAATGGGATTTACTGGAAAACCATTATAACCGCGTTACCGATACCTGCATTCCCGAAGAGGAAGCCTTCCGTCGCCTGCAAAAACATATTCATAAGATATGGAAAGATGCCGACACCAAAGGCGAACGCTTCTTCCCACACGAATATATGTATAAGATTTTGCTCAGCGGCGAATTGGAACAATACTATGAAATTGACCCCAAGAACAGTTGGATGCTTGCCGCTGCCGAACTCAATATTCCAATTGTAGTACCCGGTTGGGAAGACAGCACAATGGGAAATATATTTGCTAGCTATGTTATTAAAGGCGAATTAAAAGCCTCCACCATGAAAAGTGGGATTGAATATATGGTTTGGTTAGCCGATTGGTATCGCAAAAATTCGGAAGGAAAAGGAGTTGGCTTCTTTCAAATTGGCGGCGGAATTGCCGGCGATTTCCCTATCTGCGTGGTGCCTATGATGTATCAGGATTTGGAATGGCACGATGTTCCGTTTTGGAGCTATTTCTGTCAAATATCTGATTCCACCACCAGCTACGGTTCCTATTCAGGGGCTGTGCCTAACGAAAAAATTACCTGGGGTAAATTAGATATTAATACGCCCAAATTTATTGTAGAAAGTGACGCCACTATTGTAGCCCCTTTGATTTTCGCTTGGGTGTTGGGATGGTAACCAAATTGAGACCGTTGCAAAATGCAATTGGCATCATTTTTCAATATTTCGGTTATAATAATTCTTCAAACTGACCTAACTACAAATTCTTAGAATGATTTATTGGGGTTCGATTTCAGGATATAGTTTCAATAT
>CANJNG010000142.1 GCA_947475205.1 Bacteroidota bacterium | reverse complement strand
GGGGAGTTTATTACTTCAAAAATGGCGAAAACGCCTCGAAAGAGATTTTCGACCGGGAAACTAAGTGGTAGCTTAAAAACTAAACGCCATTTTATAAAAATCCTCTGGTTTTAGAGAAGCACCTCCAATTAAGCCTCCATCAATATTGGGGCAGGCAAAAAGTTCTTGAGCATTTGCCACATTACAACTTCCTCCATATATAATAGACGTAGTATTTGCTACTTCGCCAAAAGTGGCATTTAGTTCTTTGCGAATAAAAGCATGCATTTCCTCAGCCCGTAGAGGAGTGGCTGTTTCTCCGGTGCCGATTGCCCAAACAGGTTCGTAGGCAATTATAATATTATTCAAGTTTTTTTGAGCAGAAAGAGCAACAACTAACTGACGTTTTACCACATCAAAATGCTTGCCTGTCTGCCGTTCTTCCAAAGTTTCACCAACGCATACAATGGCTGAAAGACTATTCGCCAAAGCAGAACTTATTTTTTCAGAAACTAATTCATCTGTTTCACCAAAATATTTTCGGCGTTCGCTGTGTCCAAGTATAACATATTCGCATCCAACAGAACTGAGCATTGCAGCAGAAACTTCTCCGGTAAATGCTCCTGATGGGTCTTGATGACAGTTTTGTGCAGCCAGCTTTACCGGTATTTCTTTAAGAGAAACTAATAAAGGAAAAGGTGGAGCTATAATTACCTCCAACGATTCGCGAACAGGTTTCTGTGTATTTAGTTCTTTCCAACTTGCCACAAAACTCTGAACCTCGTTCAGGGTTTTGTTCATTTTCCAATTACCGGCTAATATTTTCCGTCTCTGCATTTATCGGGTTTGGCGAATGGTGGCAACTTGATTGATTCGTTCCTGAGCCAAATGCATAGCTACTAATTGAGGTGCTAAATTTTGATTTCTAGCCGATTTAACAATTTGCGTAATGGTATCGTAAATTTTTTCGGCACTGGATAATGCCATTTCGCGGTTATAGCCAAGCAATTCAGAATAAACATTAATAATTCCACCGGCATTAATCACAAAATCGGGGGCGTAGAAAATGCCTCTGTCAATCAACATCTGACCATGCAAATTTTCATCTTCTAACTGATTATTTGCTGCTCCGGCAATAGCGGCACATTTTAGCAAAGCAAGATTTTTGGTATTGATTGTAGCCCCCAAAGCACAAGGTGAGTAAATGTCCATCGGACGGGAAAGGAATTCGGTAGCATCGCTAACCACTTCTGCACCGTATTCTTTGGCAACATTAGCCATACGCTCTTTATTAATATCGGTAACAAATACTTTAGCACCTTCTTTAGTAAGGTATTTTACAACTGTTTCGCCAACGTGGCCAGTTCCCTGCACACCAATAGTTTTTCCTGAAAGCGAATCACTTCCAAAAGCAATATTTGAAATGGCTTTTATCCCCATATACACTCCGTAGGCTGTAACAGGTGATGGATTTCCGCCACCGCCCATCCATTCGGGCAGGCCGGTAACGTGTTTGGTCTCCATTCGGATAAATTCCATATCGCGGGTATCCACTCCCACGTCTTCGGCTGTAATATATTTTCCACCCAAATTATCTACAAACTTTCCAAACCTACGCATCAAAGCTTCGTTTTTGAGTTTGGCCGGGTCACCAATTATAACGGCTTTCCCTCCACCAAGATTTAAGCCTGATATGGCCGATTTATAGGTCATTCCTCTCGAAAGCCGCAATACATCACGCAGAGCTTCGTCTTCGTTGGTGTAGTTCCAAAAACGAGTGCCACCCAAAGCCGGCCCTAAAACGGTATTGTGAACAGCAATAATGGCTTTTAGTCCGGTAGCCTTATCTTGGCAATACATCACTTGCTCGTGTCCGGCATCGGCCATAGTGCCAAGAATATTTTTTGCAACTAATTTATTTTCAACCGCTAATTCCATATTGTTAGATTTGAATACGGGCAAAGGTAAAAGAGTTTGTGATACTTGTTTGATTTGGATACATTTCAATTTGGGGTTATTTCCTAACGTTTTGAGAGATAAACGAAAAGCAAATAATACCTTAATAAATAGGCATTTTAATACAGACCGGCCTCAACTTAACAGAAAATGCTCTACACCAATTTGACCCAATCGCCATTCTGAATTACTTTACCCTGTTCGGATAAGTGCCTCACTAATTCGCGAGCTGTAGAGGCCTTAGGGAATTGTAGTTGCAGCCAATTGTAATCTACAGGGCCAGTTTTCAACCATTCCATTAATTTTATTTCCTGAGCAGTGAGTTCGGTAAAACTGATTGACGCTTTATTGTTTTTTAGGCATACATCACATTGTCCACAGTCGTGGGTGGTTTGCTCACCGAAATAATTAAGCATATACCGACTCCGACACTGACTATCGTCTTTCAGTAATTTAATAAAGGCATTTCCACGCTTTTGAATGGCTTCCTTTCGTTTCTCGAATGTTTCTTTGTCTATAAATAATTCGTCGGCTTTGATTACTCCGGTGCAGAAGTTTATTTTAGGAAGGCTGCTTTGTGGTATATAGCTAATGATGTCTGTAGAGTGAAGATAATTCAATGCTTTAATCATTCGTTCAAGAGGAAGTTTGGTTCGGAAAGCCAAATCTTTTTCCCGAATATTTACAAACTCATCAAATAATCCAGAATAAGAACGGAGGATTATTTTCAAAATGGGTTCTAATTTGGGATTATTTACCAAAAACTGATGCAATTGCTCTTTGTTTACCTTAAACATAAGACGAGAAGGCAAATATGCCGAATCAGTGAGATAAACATAGGCATTTTTCACCAGTAAGTCAATGCAGCGATTGGCTTTGAAGGTATTAAGATTATATCGGTTGCAGAAATCTATGATGTCGAATTCCATAAAATCGTCCTTGCCGCTGCCGGTGGCCAATTGAAAATAGTTTACCAAGGCCTGATATACCTGTTTTATTTCGGCTCGTTCGGGAAAAGCTGAAGAGAGCTGATATTCCAATTCCTGAATATCATTATCATCATAAAGCAAACCCGCCCAAGATTTTTTTCCATCACGTCCTGCACGTCCTGCTTCCTGAAAATAGGCTTCAATGCAATCGGGTGGCTGAAAATGCAGAACTGTTCTAACATCGGGTTTATCAATTCCCATCCCAAATGCATTGGTGCAGGCAATAACCCTTATTTTATTGTTTATCCATAGGTTTTGTTTTTTTTCTCGGGTTTCGGAATCAAGTCCGGCATGGTAGTAATCGACTGAAATTTGATTTTGACGAAGTATTTCAGCTACTTCAATGGTAAGTTTTCGGTTTCGAGTGTAAACAATTCCTGTACCCGCCACCCGCTTAAAAGCCCGAATCATCCGGCTCTCTTTTGCCGTTTCTTTCAAAAAGAGATAAGAGATATTTTCCCGCTCAAAGCTCTTTTTAAAGATTGTAGGCTTTTTCATTTCAAGCTTGGCAGCAATGTCGTCCATTACTTCGGGCGTAGCAGTGGCGGTGAGGGCGATAAACGGTGTAGTAGGAGGGAGGTACTTTCGCAATTCAGAAATTTGCAGGTAAGGAGGACGGAAATCGTAGCCCCACTGAGATATGCAATGTGCTTCATCAATAGCAACCAAAGCCACCTTCATTTTTTTGAGACGTTCGATGAATAGTTCGCTTTTGAGGCGTTCGGGTGAAACGTAAAGGAATTTAGTTTTTCCGTAAATACAGTTATCCAGAGCTATATCTATCTCACGATATTTCATAGCCGAATTGATACAAATAGCTTTGATTTCCTTTGCTTTCAATGCGTCAACTTGGTCTTTCATCAAGGCTATTAGCGGCGACACCACAATTGTAATTCCATCTAAAGCCATACCCGGCACTTGGTAGCAAATCGACTTTCCGCCACCAGTAGGCAGCAGAGCAATGGTGTCATTTTGAGCTAAAACAGACTGAATGATATCCTCCTGCACCGAGCGAAAGGCATCGAATCCCCAATATTGCTTTAGTATTTGATGAATGGATTGCATATTGAAATTGGCGAATTCTTAAATTTCAGTACGAATTTTAATTACTGTCCCAATGTGATACTACTTAACCCCATTAACTTTCTTCCACCAATTTTGAAACACAATCAGGTTCCAAATATGCGTGGCACTATCACCCGGGTTATTGGAGAATAAACGTTTCACAATCAGGTTTACCTTTTCGGGATGAAACACCCCTTGCTTTTTCAGAAACTTCTCCGAAAGCAAATCATCGGTAATAGTGCTTTTTAATTCGGTGCGAAACCATTTTAACAAAGGTACTTCAAAACCTTGCTTTTTTCGAGTATAAAGTTCATTAGGCAAAATGTTTCTGAAAGCATCTCGCAGGATTTTCTTTCGTCCTGAAGCGTCAATTTTATACTCAACAGGTAGCGAGAAAAGGAAATCAACTACCCGATAATCTAAAAACGGTACTCGCACTTCTAAAGAGTTGGCCATACTCATCAAGTCCACCTTCACCAGCATATCGTTTTGCAATACCATTTCCATATCCGTGAGAAAAGCCTCGTTCATCCCCGATTGCGGGCTAAGTTTTCGCAACAAAAACTTCTTCCTAACCATATATTCTTCCTTGTTTCCGGCAATAGTTAAGCCCAACGCATCTTCTTCGGGCAAGAAGGAAGCCCATTTCCAATAGCGTTCATCTTTGGGTAAATTAATCCCCTCCGAAAACTTTTCTATTTGCCTAAAAATGTTACCCAACTTGCTGTTCCTGCTTTTGGGAAGAGCATTAAACAATGGAGAGGAAGCGGCTAAAAGCGAATTAAAAACACCCTGCTCCGAAGCCCGAAGCAAAGCACTGTGTTTATTGTAACCACCCAGCATTTCATCGGCACCATCACCGCTGAGAGCCACAGTAACGTGCTTTCGGGTGTGCATACTTAGAATATGTACATTCAACGCAGATGAATCGGCAAAAGGCTCGTCGATGTAATCTAAAACAGCATGCAAATTGGCATACAAATCCTCATTGGTAAGCGAAAAAACAGTGTGATTCGTGTTGAATTTCCGGGCAACCAAATTAGCATATTCCGTTTCGTCAAACATAGGCTCGTCCTTAAAACCTATAGAAAATGTATTGAGTTGCTTGGTATATTTTGTAGCCAAAGCCACCACCACACTGCTATCAATTCCACCGCTTAAAAATGAACCCAATGGAACATCAGAAATCAAACGTTTTTGAACCGAATCGTCTAAAAGTTCAATTAATTTCTTTTGTGCCGCTTCGTATCCGATTGTTTCAGATTTGGTATTTAAAGAAAGCTTGTAATACTGTTGTTTGTAAACGGCATTATCTTTCACTTCCAAAAAGAAACCCGGCTCCAATTTCTTTACTTTATTGAAAATAGAATGCGGCCCCGGGATGTAATTGAATTGAAGATATTGGGTCAGAGAGGCTTTATCTATTTCCTTCTGGATTCCCCACGCCATAACTGCCTTCATTTCCGAAGCAAAGATTAGCTTTTCTTCATCCAAATAAATGAGCAATGGCTTGATTCCGTAGCGGTCTCGGGCAATGAAAAGGTCATTGGTTACGTTGTCAAAAACCACAAAAGCAAAGAAGCCGTTGAGTTTATTCAAACATGCAGCACCAAACTCAATAAACTGATAAAGCAACACTTCGGTATCACCCGTAGAGCGAAACGAATACTTCCCTTTCAGTTCTTTTTTCAGTTCTGCATAATTGAAAATTTCTCCATTAAACACTATGGTGTATCGCCCCGAAGCATCAGTAAACGGTTGTGAAGCAGCGGTGCTGGTATCAATAATGGATAGCCTGGCGTGGCAAAGAATGGTCTTGGAATGATTGAAAATGCCATTGCCATCAGGTCCACGCAAAGCAAGCGTTTCTAATGCAGCATTTGCATTAGCGAAATTTAGATTGGCTTCGTTTTTAAGGGCGTAAATCCCGGTTATGCCACACATTGTAGTAACTATTGTTGGAACGCTAATAACACGAATAATGCGAATTTAGCACGAATAATTGCTGAAGTATAAGGGTACGTTATTCAAAATTTGTGATTATTTGCTCAATTAGCGTCATTAGTGTTCCATTTTTATTTATTTCAATCCATCTTTATCACTCGTCCCTGCGATGGTTCTTTAATGTTGAAGTTAACCGGATTACCCCTATAATAAATATTCCCAGTCCAGCCCGGAGTAGCACCAAGGTTTTCGGTAGCATAAACGTAGCAGTCTGCTGGGGTATCGGTATAAATACCAATGGATTTTGATTTCAAGTTGCGGGCATCTATCCGGCTGCTGCCCGTACACCATATTTCTGTTAAATCGGCCTCACCGGAAATATAGGTATTGCCCATCGCCACCCAAGTATTAATGATGAGATAATCGAAACGGCCTTTCAGGTCGAAATCACCAGTGGAAATAGTACGGGTTTGAAAAAAATGATTCTTGATTATGATACTATCGGGGCTACTCACCGTAGAAACACTTTTATTGGTTACGATGCTTAAATCAACAAAATGAACGTAAGCCTTTATATGCACATCCATATTTCTTACCCAATTGCAGGAATTATCGTTCGTGAGATGCAAGCGTCCGTTGCTTACCTCCGACACAATTTCGGATTGCAGATGTTCGCCGGATTCAATTATCACCCGATATACCGAATCCTGAATCAGGATAACCTCAACATTGTCTTCCACTTTAATGCTATCGAAAGCCGAAACACTTCGCTCCGAAACCACAATTTTGCCTGTGCTTTTAAAGCAATCGCCAACTTTATTGCACGATGAAATGGAAATACAAAACCCCAACACTGAGCACATAAAAACGATATGCAGGGGATTATTTTTAATCAAAATCTGAAAGATTTAGAATTGGAACGCTAATGACACGAATCAAGCGAATTAAAGCGAATAATACCGATGAGTCATTAATTTAATTGCATTAAATTTGTGATTATTTGCCAAATTAGCGTCATTAGCGTTCCAATTTATTTTTCAATCATCCGTTCAACTCTTTCCAAATCATATCTTTCAACTGAATAATTCCTTTGCCGGTGTGGGAAGAAATAAATACAGTTTTGATACCTCGCGGAAGGTCTTTTTTGAGCATAATTTCCAGTTCATCATCTACCAAATCGGATTTGGTAATAGCCAGTAAACGGTTTTTGTGAAGCAAATCGGGGTTAAAAAGTTTTAATTCATTTTCTAAAATTTTATATTCCTTTTTTATGTCTTTAGCATCGGCAGGCACCATAAAAAGAAGCAGCGAATTACGCTCAATGTGCCGGAGAAAACGGTCGCCTAATCCTTTACCTTCGTGAGCACCTTCAATAATTCCGGGAATGTCAGCCATTATGAATGATTTGTAATCACGATACTGCACTATGCCTAAATTGGGAACTAATGTGGTAAACGGATAATTAGCAATTTCGGGTTTAGCTGCCGAAACCACCGAAAGTAAAGTAGATTTTCCGGCATTGGGGAATCCCACCAACCCTACATCGGCCAATACTTTCAGCTCTAAAATATTCCAAACTTCCAACCCTCCTTCTCCATCTTGCGAAAAGCGGGGTGTTTGACGGGTAGCCGATTTAAAGTGGCTGTTACCCAATCCGCCACGCCCACCGGGAGTAATAATGCGTTCCTCGCCATCGGTAGTTATTTCAAAAAGCACGTCGCCCGATTCGGCATCTCTGGCTATTGTTCCCAGCGGAACATCCAAAACTACATCTTCACCGTTTCTTCCGGTTTTATGCATTCCAGTTCCATTTGCACCCGGTTCAGCGATTACGTGTTTTTTATATTTTAAGTGAATAAGCGTCCAGTATTGAGCATTCCCACGCAGAATAATATGCCCGCCACGGCCACCATCACCTCCATCGGGTCCACCAAAGGCAGTTAGTTTATCTCTATAAAAGTGTGTACTCCCAGAACCACCTCTCCCGCTACGGCAGCATATCTTTACATAATCTACAAAGTTCGACATTGGGTATGGGGAGGGGCTGTTTTAGAAAAATTGAAAAGGCAGATATTTGCCTTAGGTGTACTTATTAAAGGCTAATTCCCAACTTCATTGCAAATTCTCGAAAATATTTCTTCGATAGTTCCAATGCCATCAATACCCCTGAATTTGTTTTGATTGGAATAAAATTCCTTTAAAGGTGCAGTTTTTTGGTTGTATTCTTTAATACGGTTGTGAATAATGCTTTCGTCCTGATCATCGGCTCGTCCGCTTTCTTTACCGCGTCCAACTAGGCGTTTTATCAATTCTTTTTCAGGCACTTCAAGAGCTACCATCATGGTAATGGCTGTTCCTTTCGATTCTAAAAATAAATCTAAAGCCTCTGCCTGTGCTGAGGTGCGTGGAAAACCATCAAAAATAAACCCCTTTGCCTGGGCGTGTTTGTTTACTTCTGATTCTAAAAGGCGAATGGTTACTTCATCGGGCACCAAATCGCCTTTATCTGTATAGCTTTTGGCTAAGTTTCCCAATGGGGTACTATTCTTAATATTGTATCTGAAAATATCGCCCGTGCTGAGGTGCACTAAACCATATTTCTTGATTATGTTTTCGCTTTGGGTTCCTTTGCCGGCTCCTGGAGGACCGAATAGAACAATATTCAGCATATCAGTGTAGATTTATTCGGGGTCAATAACGTATATATCGCGGAGGTTTCGCCCAAGACCATCATAGTCCATTCCATAGCCTACAATAAAATCATTGGGTATTTTCAAACCAACATAATCAATTTTGTAATCATTCTTAAAGGCTTCGGGCTTGAAAATCAAAGTAGCGACTTTAACAGATTTCGGATTCTTGCCTTTTAACTCTTTGAGCAAAGCACCAACAGTAGCCCCTGAATCAATAATATCTTCAATCACCACTACGGTTCTGCCTGTGATGTCTTCATTCAATCCAATTAGGCTTTTCAATTCACCACTTTGTGTGCCGGAATAGGAAGCCATTTTTACGAAGGAAATCTCACATTCCCCGTCAAAATTCTTTACCAAATCAGCCGTAAACAGAAAAGCACCATTTAAAACCGACAGAAATAAAGGGTTCTCACCTTTCAAATCAGCATTCATTTGGCTTGCAACAGTTGCAATTACTTCCTGAATACGAGTTTCGCTAATGGTCAGTTTGAATCTGGAATTGTGAATATAAACGTGGGTGCTGGCCATCTTTGCTTTGAGGGGTGCGAAGATAGTAGAAATTGGCCTTGAATATTTGTTTAGATTTTTTTGTTCTTTTCAAATGCATCAATTTGCTTTTGCTTTTTCAGTTCAATATTTCTTTTCTCAATTTCTTTGGTGGTTTCCCAAGCCGATTGAAATATAATTACAAAAAATAAAACAACCGAAATTACAATGAAAGATACTATAAATGCAGTTTTGTATTTGTGATACCGCTTCTTTAATTTCCGTCTAAAATTTGAAGGTTTTTTATACCTTACTTTATGTTGGAACTTGTAAGCTTTATCAACCTTTTCGGCAGCCCTAACCCTTTTTACCTCTTCCTGTGTTTTTTCAGGAGAAGGGTTATCAGGCTCGGTATGTGCTGAATCAGCCATCGCTTTTAGTTTATTTCAAAGGTTGGATTTGGGTTAATGTAGCCCAAGATTTTGAGAATAATAACAATAAAAATCAATACTACCATTCCAAAACCAAAGCCTATAGCCAAGGATTTGTAAAGTTTTGCATCACGTTGCAATTTGATGCTTCTTAGGATATTGAAAATTGCATTTTCGGCACGGGTAAACGC
>CANJNG010000141.1 GCA_947475205.1 Bacteroidota bacterium | reverse complement strand
CCGGCTCTGAGTCCACCGACCATTTGATAAATTATCTCGTTGAGTGAGCCTTTATAGGGAACTCTGCCCACAATGCCTTCGGGAACTAATTTGGCTATATCGTCTTCTGCATCTTGAAAATAGCGGTCTTTCGAGCCTTTTTGCATGGCTTCCACCGAACCCATCCCCCGATAGGTTTTGAATTTCCTTCCTTCAAAAATAACAGTTTCACCAGGAGATTCTTCGGTGCCGGCAAATAGCGAACCCGCCATTATGCTGCTTGCTCCTGCAGCTAATGCTTTCACAATATCACCCGTAAAGCGAATTCCTCCGTCGGCAATAAGCGGAACGCCGCTTCCTTTCAGGGCTTGGCCGACTTCATAAACTGCAGTAAGTTGAGGTACGCCTACTCCGGCAATTATACGGGTGGTACAAATACTTCCGGGACCAATTCCCACTTTCACGGCGTCTGCTCCAGCTTTTACCAAATCACGAGCAGCTTCGCCAGTTGCGATATTTCCAACAATCAATTCCATTTGAGGAAAAAGTTTGCGAAGTGTTTTTAGCATTTCTATCACTCCTTTTGAATGCCCATGTGCGGTATCAATCACTATGGCATCTACACCTACAATGGCTAATGCTTTGGCCCGTTCAATGGTATCGGCAGTTACGCCAACTGCTGCAGCTACCCGCAATCTTCCCAAAGAATCTTTACAAGCATTGGGGCGAAGGCGGTTTTTGATAATATCTTTATAGGTGATAAGTCCAATTAGTTTGTTGTTCTTATCCACCACCGGAAGTTTCTCAATTTTATACTCTTGAAGAATTTTTTCAGCATTCTTTAAATCACGAGCCTGAGTGGTAACTATATTGTCTTTGGTCATTATCTCCGCAACCGGGCGGCTGGGTTCTTTCTCAAACCGTAAATCACGATTAGTAACTATGCCTACTAATTTTCCATTTGCTCCCACAATCGGAATCCCCCCAATTTTATATTCCTTCATTATTTTCAGAGCATCGCCCACCAAGGCATTTTCGGGCAATGTAACCGGGTCTTGAATCATTCCACTTTCCGAACGCTTTACCCGCCGAACTTCATCGGCCTGCATTTCGATGGTCATGTTCTTATGCAAAACACCAATTCCACCTTCCTGGGCAATAGCAATAGCCAGACTGGAGTCGGTAACGGTATCCATTGCTGCACTCACCACGGGTACATTCAGTTTTATGTTACGAGTGAAATAACTGCTAACATCCACATCACGCGGAAGTACATCAGAGTAGGCGGGTACAAGCAATACATCATCGTAGGTGAGACCTTCACCTAGAAATTTGTTGTCGGAAGCGGGCATTGGGAAGAATTAAGGGTTTAATTCGTGCAAAAATATAGAAAGAAAGGTTTGTTTTAGGGTATTGCCATGAATATTCATTGAGATTTGAAATTCCTGATTTTTGGCCGAAGAGTACCACTTTAGTAGTAATTTCAAAAAAACGGAATTTTAATGTTCAAATATGCCTGTACATTTGCTGAATCAATTAATTTTTTTAAAATGAAAAAATCCAAATGCTTATGGCGGCAATTCTGATTTCGTCCGGAATTGTGTCTGCTCAAAAAGTAAAAGTTACTAAGGGCGATTTAAAATTCCTGAAGGGGCAAACTCAACTCAATGTGGAGTATGTTTATGATGGAATGACTGTTGGGCGTAAACAAACTGAAGCTGATTACATTAAGGAGAAGACTGAGGATGCCGACAAGAAGGAGAAAGGCAAAGGGCAAGTTTGGCTTGATGGCTGGAAAGGTGCTCGTGAAAAGCGGTATCAACCTCACTTTGAAGAATTGATGAACAAGCAGCTTGAGAAAGCCGGAATAACCACTAAAAGTGGAAATTCGGGAGCAAAATATACCGTTATATTAACTACTACTAAAACCGAACCCGGTTACAATATCGGTATTTCTAAGATGCCTGCTTACTGCGATTTCAGAGTTGAAGTTGTAGAAACTGCAAATAAATCGGGAATTATCTATTCAGCAAATGCGTTTAATGCTCCGGGGTCACAATTTGGAGGTTATGATTTTGATGTGGGAAGCCGCGTAGCAGAAAGCTATGAAAAAATGGGTAAAACCCTTGGCGGCCTTATTGCCAAAGCAGTAAAATAGGTTAAGTCTTTATTAATTAAAAAGCCCGATAATTAAATTTATCGGGCTTTTTAGTTTTGAGGTCTTCCCAAAATACTAAACCTAAAAGTACACGGTTATTTGAAAACCATAATCTTTACTGAGTTCCTTCCCCCAAATTACTGCTTCACAAACCGTCCAAAGATTGTTTCCCTTCCGGCCACTGTTCCTTTAATCAAATAAATTCCATTGGCGAGTTCTTTAACGCTGGTAATAATAGAATCTGATTTATTTGAAAAAGGCAAAGACACCGACTGTCCAATGGTATTAACCGCATTAAGAGTAACTATTGCATTTGCGTTGGGTGTAATTATGCTAAGTTGGTCGGTAGCTGGGTTTGGATAAAGAGAAGTAGAAACAATAGGCTTAAAGTCTGTAATTGAAGTAAGCAAACAACTATCAATAGTTCTAAAGCCATTAAAAAATTCTATCATATTAGCTACTGCAAATTGAGCAGCGGAATAATGGTCTAAGGTTTCGCTTATGCAAACGGTATCAATATTAGTAGCCCCTAAGGACATAAAGGAATTGTAGGCTACAACCGTGTTTTGCCATGGCACTTGCTCATCGGCACGGGTGAAAATCATCCGCATGGGCGAGGTAGGTAACCAATCATAAGTATCATTCTCGGCTAAAGCTACACGGAATGGGTGATTAGGATTATTGGAAAATGAATCAATTACATCAGGCTTAAAAATTAGCTTTGGAACACTAGGACAAATGGAATTTAGATAGCCTGTACCATTGATTCCATCAAATTTCAAGGGAAGCAAACTATCATACGGAGCAACCATATATTCACTTGGATCGGTGTAGAAATGATACTTCTGATTGTAGCCAAAAACTATGTAGGGCAAATAGCATGGGGTTTGATAAACCGAGTCGGAAAGCATCAAATCTACCATTACACCACTCATATCATAAGCACCGCTCATGGGGCAGGAAGCCGTTACTGTAAATTCATTGGACAAGCTTTCCTGAATTCGACGGTGAGTGGCCATAGCCGTTTGCCCACCTTGGGAATATCCGCTAAGAAATAGCTGATTGTTCATTCGGAAATGCAAAATAGAGGCTGCTTCTCGGGTAGCTCTGAGCAAATCAATAGTTGCACTAGCTTCGGTGGCAGCATCCTGATAGGGATGGCGTAAATCGGGAGGACAGTCGCCCAAGCCAATATAATCTGGCAAAGTGGACACATAACCTAGCGATGCCAAAATGATACCTATCATAGCTTCTCCGCCTTGTACTCGTGATGGTACACCTTCTCTGGATGTAGTAGTTCCATGCCCGAAACTTACGAGCGGAAACTGACAATCAACATGAGAAGGGAAGGCCAAAAAGCCCGAAGCAAAAACTGCCGAAGAGTCATAAGACACGGTGTTGTAACGCACTTTGTATATATCAATATCATACACCGTTCCAACCAATGCAGCCGGAATCCCATTCGCATTCAGAACTGAATCCACTTGAGTTTTTGTGTAGGAGAATTGAAGAATCAGGCTATCGAGAAAAGCTGCTTGAGCAGAAAATCCAAACAGTAGGCTAAACAGAGAAACGGTAATAATTTTGTTCATTCTTTAGGGTTAGGTTTATATTTTGATGGCGTAATATTAGGTAAGAAATGAATGTGGGATTATATCAGAATAAAATGGGGGGGGGCGACAAACGATTATCTCAATTCATTTAAAACTTACTTTCGTCCTTTAAAGCAAGTATTCATACTTCAGATAAACATAAATGTGATTAGAACTCTATCCTATCCCCGGGCAGCACTTATTGGAAACCCCTCCGATGGCTATTTTGGAAAGACCATAGCATTTGTATTCAGCAATTTCGCCGCAGAAGTAGAACTTGTAGAGTCAGTAAAACTCGAAATAATACCCGGTCTCCGCGACAAGATTATGTTCAATAGCTTGGAAGAATTAGCTGACGATGTAGAGCTATATGGCTATTACGGCGGCATCCGCTTGATAAAGGCTTCCATAAAGAAGTTTCGCGATTATTGCAAAGAGCATAGCATTGAGCTACCGCAAAAGAATTTCACTATTCGGTTTTCTTCCACCATCCCTGACAGGTTGGGGCTGGCCGGGTCAAGTGCTATTGTTACAGCAGCCATAAAAGCCATGATGCAGTTTTACGGGATAGAAATTGTTAAACCCATTTTAGCCAACCTCATCCGCTCGGTGGAAAATGATGAACTCAAGATTAGTGCAGGATTGCAGGATAGAGTTGCACAGGTGTATGCTTGCCCTGTTTTTATGGATTTCGATAAAGATTTGATAACCAAACGAGGCTACGGCGAATATGCCCCTTTCGATAAAAAGCTTTTGCCGCCAATGTATATCGCTTACCGCAATTCGCTTTCAGAAGGCTCAGAGTTTACCCACAACGATTTTGCAAAACGTTACCTTAACAAAGATGCATCTGTGCGTTCGGCGGTGGAAGAATGGGCAGGACTAACCGATGATGTGTGGCGGAAACTTCATAGCGGCGATAATAATATTGGAGAACTTTTGAATAGGAATTTCGATATTCGCAATCAGGTAATGACGGTGAGTAATGGAAATAAAGAATTGGTGCAAACAGCCCGAAAGGTAGGAGCCAGTGCAAAATTCACCGGGTCGGGCGGGGCAATAATCGGCACTTACGCCAATGAAGAAATGTATGAGGCATTGGTTGTTGCCATGAAACAAATAGGAGGCGAAGTATTTAAACCCGACATAGTTTGAAAACCAAAATCACTAAAGCGGTAATTCCCGCCGCAGGATTCGGGACAAGGCTTTTGCCCGGCACCAAAGCACAACCCAAAGAAATGCTGGTAGTGCTCGATAAACCCGTTATTCAATATGTGGTGGAAGAGGCCGTGCAGAGTGGAATCACCGATATACTCATCATTATTTCGGAAGGAAAAGAAGTGTTGAAAACTCATTTTCGACCCGATGAAGCCTTAGAAAAGCTTTTGGAGGAAAAAGGAAAGCACAAAGAATTGGAGGCTATTCGTTCGCTTAACCATCTTGCTAACATTCAATATGTGTATCAGCATGAGCAAAAAGGTTTGGGCGATGCTGTACTTTGTGCCGAAAAGTTTGTGGGCGATAAACCCTTTGCTGTTCTGCTTGGCGATACCATTATAGAAGCCGTGAAACCGCTAACTTTACAATTAGCCGAAGTGTATGAGTTGATTGAAAACCCTGTAGTTAGTTTGCAAGAAGTGCCTTTGGTTATTGCACATCGCTATGGTGTTTTTGTTGGCGATAAAGTAAAGGAACGCCTCTTTAGCGGCACGGAATTGATTGAGAAACCTCCAGTAGGCAAAAGCCCATCTAACTTGGTTTTTTCGGGACGATATGTGCTTACCCCAGATATATTCGAAGCCTTAAGGCATACAAAACCCGGCGTAAACAACGAGATTCAACTCACCGATGCTATTCGAATGTTGATGGCTCACCGCAAGGTCTACGGTTGGGCTTTCGATGGCAAACGCCACGATGTAGGCAATAAACTCGATTTCATTAAAACTAATGTGCTGTTTGGGCTAAAGAATAAAGAAATTGGGGAAGAATTGCGGGAATGGCTGAGGTTGGAACTATAAAACTCATTTTAGTGTTCTGATTCAGGAAGTGCTAGTTATCCAAACATCTATTTGGAAAATGTGTAATCTATCCCTATGCCATTAATCAAAAAATAAAACTGCTCTATTTTTAAGAAAGTGTAATTTTACGCCTCCCAACACCAATTCATCTTAACCAAAATGCAAGCACCACTAAAAGACAAAGAACTCAGGAGAATGGCTAAAAAACGTGCCGGTTTCCAACGCCATTTGATGATTTATTTAATAGTTATTGCTTTTTTGTGGGCCTTGTATTTAGTAACTACCGATGCTGATTCGCCCGGGCATCCTTGGCCTATATGGGCTACACTTGGATGGGGAATTGGGCTTTTCTTTAATTTTATTGGAGCGTATGGCGGTTCAAAGGACGTTCTCGAAGAACGGGAATACGAAAAGCTGAAACGGAAATATAATTCGTAGATAGTTTAAGCCGTTGACATACGGGACGCACTCTCGATAGCTTTCGGGATTACTAATTCCGTTAGAACGGGACTGATTTTACTTTTGCAATGATTGGAGGGTAATTGAGTAATTGCCTTACTAAACTTTGCAAAACGGGAATTTGTAGTGCATCTCTAAATTCTACCCATTTTTAATTATCAATTTTTAATTTTTAATTGAATGGTAAAATTTCAATTAACTTACTTTCGCCACCTCAAAAAACAGATATAGATAATGTCGTATAAAAAACTGAACAACATTCTGGGTTGGATAATATTTGCAATAGCCACTACGGTGTATGGTCTTACCATTGAGCCATCGGCTAGTTTCTGGGATTGCGGCGAGTTCATAGCCTCGGCTTATAAATTACAGGTAGGCCACCCGCCCGGAGCACCTTTGTTTATGATGGTAGCCCGTGTGTTTTCGCTTTTGGCATCAAGTCCTGATAAAGTGGCTATGTGGATAAACTTCTGCTCGGCCTTGTGTAGTTCCTTCACCATTCTCTTTTTGTTTTGGACTATTTCAGCTTTTGCTAAAAAGATTGCCTTGAAAGATGCCAAGGGGGGCGAACTAAGCCAAGCACAACTTATCGCCGTTTTCGGTAGTGCTGTGGTTGGTTCGCTGGCCTACACCTTCTCCGATAGCTTTTGGTTTAGTGCTGTTGAGGGCGAGGTATATGCAATGTCGTCATTCTTTACAGCCATTGTAATGTGGGGAATTATGAAGTGGGAAAACGTTGCCGATGAGCCGCATTCCGACCGTTGGTTAATTCTTATTGCCTATTTGATGGGGCTTTCTGTAGGTGTCCATTTGCTTAACCTGCTGTGTATTCCGGCCATGACCTTTGTGTATTATTACAAGAAATTCCCATCTACCCGCAAAGGCTTTATTTATGCCACCGGGATAAGTTTAGGATTGCTCATATTCTTACAATACGGCGTTATTCCCGGCACGGTGAAGATTGCTTCCCTGTTTGAATTGTTCTTTGTAAATTCCTTAGGAATGGGTTTAAACAGTGGGCTTTTCGCCTTTGCTATTCTGTCCACTTTGGTGTTTTCGTTCGGAATTTGGTTTACCCAAAACAAAGGAATGAAGATAGCTAATACCGCTATTTTATGCCTAACCATGATTATGATTGGCTATAGCAGCTATGCTCTGATTGTGATTCGCTCTAACGCTAACCCGCCACTGAATGAGAATGCTCCATCCAATGCCTTTGCACTGTTAAGCTACCTAAATCGTGAACAGTATGGCGACCGTCCGCTGGGTTACGGACAATATTATAACACTCCCATCGAGATTGATTATGATGCCGGAGAGTATAAATATGATGATGGGAATCCGTTCTATATTCCAACAAAAGTGGATGGGAAAGATAAATACGTGGTGGGCGACGACCGCAAAGAAACAGTTCCGGTTTACGACCCCAAATACTGCACCTATTTCCCCCGGATGTATTCAAGCCAGAAAAGCCATATTTCGGCTTACAAAGAATGGGGAAATATAAAAGGACGGAAGATTAAAACCGACCGCCCCGACATTGAAGATCCTTTGATTTTGCCTACGTTTGGTGAGAACCTTCGCTTCTTCTTCACCTATCAAATTGGCCACATGTATCTACGCTATTTTATGTGGAATTTCGCCGGAAGACAGAACGATACCCAAGGTAATGGCTCTATTTTGGAAGGTGGTTGGTTGAGTGGAATCGGTTTTATTGATGCCTTGCGTTTAGGCCCACAAGCCGATGTTTCGCCCAATTTAAAGCATAGCAATGCTCGCAATGTGATGTATATGTTGCCTTTGATAATCGGACTGTTGGGTTTATACTTCCATTTTATGAAAGATAGCAAAGATGGTTGGGTGGTGTTGTTGCTTTTCCTCTTCACCGGACTGGCTATTGTGGTGTATTTGAACCAATATCCATATCAGCCTCGTGAGCGTGATTATGCGTATGCTGCCTCGTTTTACGCCTTTTGTATCTGGGTGGGATTAGGCACTTATGGACTTTATGAAATGATTGCTGATAAGTTGAACAAAACTCAGGCTGCAATCATTGCGTTTATTATAACCTTCCTTGGTGGGCCTGCTTTAATGGCCAAAGAAGAATGGAACGACCACGACCGCTCGGGCCGCTACACTGCCCGCGACTTTGCTGCCGATTATCTCGAAAGTTGTGCCAAAGATGCGATTTTGTTTACTAACGGCGACAACGATACGTTCCCGCTTTGGTATGCTCAGGAAGTGGAAGGAATCCGCACCGATATTCGGGTTGTGAACCTCAGCCTTTTCAGTACCGATTGGTATATTGACCAAATGAAACGCAAGGTGTATGAAAGCGATGCCCTGCCGATTACTATGACTAAGGAAATGTATCGGAGCGGTACGCGTGATTTTGTGCCGATAATTGAAAAGGATTCATCGTGGAACAAAATAAGCAACGTGTTTGATTTCATTGTGAGCGAATCGCCCGAAGCCCGCACCAAAATGGGTAAAAAAGAAATGCCTTTCTGCCCAACACGCCATATTGCTATTCCTGTAGATACTGCTTTGGTGCAACAAAACGGAACAGTTAGCAATCTGCATGGCGATAGTTTGGTGTCGGAAATTCACTGGACGCTAAAAGGCAATTATTTGATGAAGAACGACCTTGCTGTGATGGATATTATTACGCACAACAACTGGAAACGCCCTATTTACTTTGCCGTAACTGTGGGTGGCGATGGCTTTATGAATTTTGAAGATTACTTTCAGTTGGAAGGTTTAACTTACCGTTTAGTGCCTGTTCTTTCTAAGAATAAGGATGGAATGCCCGGCAGAGTGAACGCCGAAGCGATGTTTGACAATGTGATGAACAAGTTTAAATGGGGCGATATTAAAAACCCGAAACTGAACATTGACCAGGAAACCAGCCGCCTAACCACCGGAATACGGATGAACTTAAACCGCCTTGCCGAACGCCTGATTCAACTTGGACAGAAAGACAAAGCTTTGCAGGTGTTGGATAAATGCCAAGAAGAGATGCCGGATGCCACAGTGCCGTATAATTTCTTGATGCTGAGCATTGCCGAGAACTATTACAAATGTGGCAAAACCGAAACAGCTAATGCCATTGTAAAACGTTTAGCTGAAATAAACGACCAAGATTTGCGTTACTTCTTTAGCCTGAAAGGGCCGTTCTTTGTGAATGTGGAATCGGAAGTGCAACAGGCGGTATCGGTAATGGCAAGGGCTATTTCCTTGGCCGAAGAAAACAAACAGGATGCTATAGTAAAAGATTTGAAAACAAAGTTTGAGGCTATTGAGCAGAAGTATCAGGCGAGGATGGGGAGTTAAGGAGTTATAAGTTAGGAGGAAGGGGATTTTGTTGAGAAATTATAGATAAGGCGATTAACAGTTGGTATTTAATGAAATTGGAGTTTTGTTTTGAAACCCCCTCCAACTCCCCCTATAAAAGAGGGAGAGCTGCGGCTATCCCTTTCTTGAAAGTTTAAGCAAAGACCAACATTTTGTCGCTGCCTCTATAATGAAATTGAAGTTTTGTTTTG
>CANJNG010000140.1 GCA_947475205.1 Bacteroidota bacterium | reverse complement strand
TTGCCATCTTCAAATGTAACGGGATTTGGAAACACATAATCGGCAGGAGCAACACGAAACTGAATGCTGCATCCTTCGCTTTTCCCAATCCAGTTGCGTTGCATTTCTTTCAGGCTATCTGTCCAATCTATTTTGTTCAAGCCTTCGAGTAGGCGGTCGGAGTATGCCGTAATCCGTAACGACCATTGTCGCATCATCTTCTTTTCCACCGGGTGGCCGCCTCGTTCCGAAACCCCATCTTTCACTTCATCGTTCGCCAACACTGTTCCCAAAGCAGGACACCAGTTTACGGTGGTGAAACTTTGATACGCCAAACGATATTTCATCAGCACATCCGACTTTTCCTGTTCCGTAAAATTATTCCATTCACTTGCTGTAAACGTTTCAGTATCCTCATCGCAGGCAGCATTCACCTTTGCATTTCCTTCATTTGTAAAGGAAGCAAGCAGGGTTTCGATGGGTTCAGCTTTGTCGGTTGTTTTGTTGTACCAACTCGTGAATAGTTTCCCGAATATCCACTGAGTCCAACGATAATACTTCGGGTCAGAGGTGCGTACTTCCATATCCCAATCAAACGAGAATCCAATCTTATCCAACTGCTCCCGATAGCGGGCAATGTTGTTTTCGGTGGTTACGGCCGGATGCTGCCCGGTGTCTATTGCATACTGTTCTGCGGGAAGGCCAAAAGAGTCATAGCCCATAGGATGCAACACATTGAAACCCTTATGGCGTTTATATCTGGAATAAATATCTGAAGCAATATAGCCCAGCGGATGCCCAACGTGCAAACCCGCTCCTGATGGATAGGGAAACATATCCAAAACATAATATTTTGGTTTTTCGCTATCGTTTTCTGCTTTGAAGGTTTTGTTATCTGCCCAATATTTTCGCCAATTGGCCTCTATTTCCCTATGATTATATTCCATTGGGCAAAAGTAGATTTCAGAATGAAGGAAAGTACGGTTTGAATAGATTTTTTAACGGGGTGAGAGTTGGTAGATAAAAATTATCAATTGACTACACTAAGCCTAATAATTAGAACAAAAATTGTTTTTCGGGCAATCCCTAAGTATTAAATACTTTTGCAAACAAATATTGGTATGCGATTTAATAAGCATGATTACTTAAATGCATTTTTCGGAATAGTATTAACCTGTTTTCTTTATTCCTGTACATTTGATTATCCCAAAACTGAGATTTCGGCCATTAACAAGATAAAATTACCTGACACCGCCGACATTCCAGATACAAAAACGGGTGAGGCCATTCGGTATGGATTAGAATTATTTACTCGCACGGCCTATTATCTTGGTCCAGAGGGTAAGGTTATGAAATTGGCCGGCAATAAAATGAATTGCAAGAATTGTCATCTCGATAATGGCATTAGATTGTATAGCAATAACCTTATTGAATCCTATCTAAAATATCCACAATACCGAGCTAGGGAAGGAGAGGTTTTGACGATTGAAGATCGAATCAACAATTGCTTTGAACGCCCCATGAACGGAAAAATTTTGCCTTATAACTCTGTGGAAATGCGGGCTATGGTGGCCTATATGCGTTGGCTTTGCGAGGGACGGACAGCTTCTTATGAAAATGACACCTTGCATTTAGGTATAGTTAATCTTTTAGATCGACCTTCAAGCATTGAAAACGGAGCCAAAATCTATGCAGATAAATGTCAGAGATGTCATGGTGCGGACGGACAGGGGCAAATTACTCCGGATAAATCAACCTATACCTATCCGCCACTTTGGGGACCCAATAGTTATGCACAGGGTAGCAGTATGCACAGAGCCATTACCGCTACACGATTCGTGAAATGGAGCATGCCATATTTGCCTAACCGAACAGCTCCCCAACTTAGCGATGAAGAGGCTTTTGATGTGGTGGCCTTTGTAAATTGCGATTCTATTCACCCCCGCCCATATCGCCCCCTTCAAAAGGATTGTCCCGATTTGCCAAACAAACCCATTGATTTCCCTTCCGGACCTTATTTGGATTCATTTCCTGAGCGGCAGCACAGGCTTGGGCCATTTAAGCCCATAAAGGCTTTTTATGAGAAGTTGAAATAGCATTACTTAAACTTGCAAATGAAGATTTGAAAGGTGAAAATACCCATAGTCAGATTTTAACAGCAACAGAAATTATGAAAGGCTTAGGAATTTTGACTATCCGTAACCTTAGGCTAATTTGAAAAAATTTACTCATTAGTTTTGTTTTCTATCGAATATTTCCAAACAAATTTATCTTTACGCCATTAATTACATTTTGAAATGATAAGTATTTTAGTAACAGGTGGGGCAGGTTTTGTGGGTAGTGCTTTAGCCGAACGTTTGGCTGAAAACCCGGATAATCACATTGTAGTTGTTGATAGTCTGATAACTGGAAATATTAAGAAAATTCCGGTTTCAGACCACGGTAACGTAAAGTTTATCAAATGTGATGTAAACGATTTCAATGATATTGCGGCTGTATTCTACGCCTATAGATTCGATTATGTTTTTCATTATGCTGCTTTGGTTGGCGTGAAACGCACATTGGCAAATCCTGTTTTGGTCTTGAAAGATATTACAGGAATAAACAATTTACTCAACCTTAGTAAAAATACAGGAGTGAAACGGGTGTATTATTCTTCATCGTCTGAAGTGTATGGTGAACCGGTTGAATTTCCGCAAAATGAGCATACAACCCCACTCAATAGCCGCTTGCCATATGCCATTGTGAAAAATGTGGGTGAAGCGTATTTGCGTTCGTACTATAAAGAGTATGGATTGGAGTTTACTATTTTCAGGTTCTTCAACACTTACGGACCTAAGCAGAGCAAGGATTTTGTGATGAGTCGGTTTATTTCATTGGCTTTGGTGAATGAGCCAATTACCATTTATGGCGATGGTAGCCAAACTCGAACGTTTTGTTATATCGATGATAACATTGATGCCTGCCTGAATGCATTTAGCCAAAATAAATTTGTAAATGACGTGGTAAACATTGGCGGTAAAGACGAAATAACCATTTTGGAGTTGGCCAAAACGATTATAAACGTTACAGGGTCTTCGTCCGAATTAAAGTTTCTTGCTGCTTTAGAAGAAGGTGACATGACCCGCCGCCAACCCGATACTACTAAAATGGAGTCGCTTCTAGGGCGTGCTGTTACACCGTTTGAAGATGGAATTACTAGAGTGATAGAACATGGACAGTTTGTGTCGTTGCTGCACTAATCCTCCTTACTTTAATTTTCTCAAAAACCCCAACAGGCCTTTGAAGTAACTTTCTTGGTCGTCCCACATACTCAAGTGACTGCCGTTTTCGGTGAGGTGAAAACTGGAGTTAGGAATCAACTTGGCCATTTCTCTGATTTCACTTTCTCGCATAGAGTCATATTTTCCAACGGTGAGATAAGTAGGTACTTTGATTTGGGGTAAATCTTTCCATCTGTCCCAATTAGCAAAATTGCCCGTTACCACAAATTCGTTGTTGCCCTGCATGGTGTTGTAAACAGGCACAGCCAAATGTCGGAACATTCTATCAACGGGCTCGGGCCAGGGAACGATGCGGCAAATGTGATTGTTGTAGAGTTTATCAATCAACACTTTTTGGTATTCAGGATTGTTGAAATCGTTGGCTTTTTCATATTTTTCTAAAATAGCAATGGTTTCAGCTCCAAACTTAGCCCTTAGCTCATTAACGTATTTAAGATATGCCGGAATGCTGGCCGTCATATTTGAAATCACCAAGCCTTTCAGGTGTTGTTGATACTTTAAAGCATATTCAATACTTAGCATTCCTCCCCAGCTTTGTCCGTAGAGTACAAAATTTTCCAAACCTAAACCATTCCGCACTTCTTCTACTTCGGTGGTGAAGCGTTCGATATTCCATAATGAGGTGTCGGCTGGTTTGTCGGAGTATTCAGAGCCTAATTGGTCGTAGTAATAAAATTCTATACCTTCCTGAGGAAGAAAATCTTCAAAACATTCAAAATATTCGTGGGTACAGCCGGGACCGCCGTGCAAAAGCAATACTTTTAGTGAGCCATTGCCCACTTTCTTTGTCCACACTTTATGCCCACTGCTTAGCGTGATTTGTTTTACTCCTCCCGTTTTGATGTCAGGACCTGAAAGTGGGGTAGAGTAGGAGGGAGGCAAATCGGAACTCTTTACATACTTAGCCATGGCTAACAGCCCGGCTCCTAATATAGAGGTGGTAATAAATTTACGACGTTCAATCATAATTGAAGTGTAAGATAATTAGTCGAACGACTGGTTGGACTTAGAGGCGATATCAAGTACGCGTTCATAATCGGCAGGAGATAGGTCGTTATAGAAGAAGTTAATCGGATTAATTTTCTCACCACTTTTTATTACCTCATAATGTAAGTGTGGTGCGGTGGAGGTTCCGGTGCTGCCCACATAGCCAATTACTTCGCCCCGTTTTACCTTTTGCCCTGCTCTAACTGCATATCGACTTAAGTGACCATAAAGTGTTTGGTATCCAAAGCCATGATCTACCACGATATGATTTCCGTAGCCACGGCTTTCGTTGTCGGCTACACGCACCATACCATCGCCGGTGGCATAAATTTCTGTTCCGGTTTGTGCTGCAAAGTCTATCCCGGTGTGGAAGTGCATAATTTTGTAAATGGGGTGAATCCTGTAGCTGAAACCACTGGCTATCCGGGTAAGGTCTTTGTTGCTAATAGGCTGAATGGCCGGAATAGATTTCAGCATAACCTCTTTGCTTTTAGCCAATTTAATTACCTGGTCAAACGATTTACTTTGAACCACCAATTGTCGGTTGAGTTGGTCGAGCTTTTCGCCGGTTTCTTTAATTAACTCGGAGTTTTCGTAGCCGTTAAATTTGCTGTATTTGTTTACGCCGCCGCCGCCTGCTTTACGAATAGCAGACCCAATGGGCTCTGCTTCAAATATTACCCGGTAAATATTGTCGTCGCGTTGCTGAATATCGTTCAGCACGGCAGTGGATTGGTCGAGTTTGTTGTTGAGGATTTCGTATTGCAGTTTTAACTGGTCAATTTCCCGCAAAAGCTGTTTCTCTTTTGGTGAATCAAAATAAGAGTAGGCAAAGGAAATGGTGATGGCTGCAAAAACTACTCCCGAAGCAAGGTAGGATAGAATACGAAGAAGCCGCTCCCTGATGGTGGTTTCGACTTTTTCGTATTTTAACGATTTAGGGTTATACCTGAATTTTACCTTGCTCATTTATGCGAGATGCGAAAATAGATTAAATCCTAAATGAAGAAAGTTAATTTTGGTTATGGGGGAACTAAGCAGGGTGGGGAGAAGTTTAGCAAGTAAGGGGAGAGGGACTGCGGAATAGGGAATAAAAAAAAGCGAAGAGGGTGCTTCGCTTTTTTTTGTTGGGTAAGAGGTTATTTATTGAAATATGATTTCGTAGGTAGCGGGGTTTGGGGATGTGTTTGCAAAGTTGAAATAGGGTTTAAATTCGGCGACAGTGATGGTGTGATGGTAGTCTTGGCCGTTGTTTAGTTGAATATCTTGGTTACCTGGGCCTGGGTCGTTTGGGGTGTTTGGTGTATATGCGTTAAGTGTGGTTGGGGTGATGATTGGGGTGTTGTTTCGGAGGGTGAAAGTTGCTCCGGGTCTCCAAACGGGGGTGGATGGGTTAAGGATGTTTGCGGAGGAATTGCCGGGAATTATACCGGTGAAGTAAGAAATGTAATCCAGTTTGACTTTTCGTACAAATTCTTTACCTGCCGGAACGTGGAGGTTTGCTTCTAATTTATTTTGATAGCCTTGAAATTCATAATGTACATCGTAGTCGTCGACTTGGATGTTGGTGAGGGAGAATTTGCCTTTGATGTCGGTTAGTGTTTCTTGGATTACTTCGGTGAGGCCTGTTTTGGTGAGCCAAACTCTTACGCCTAGCAATAATGTGTCTTGTGGATTGCGAACTGTTCCACGGATTTTGGCGTGTGTGGTTCCAAGGTTTATGATTTCGCGGGATTTGTAGTAGGTGTTATAAAATGAGGGGTTTGAATCTTCGAGGGTGTTTACCATGCGGTCTAGTCCTAATTTGAAACCGATGTCGATAATGTTGCGGGTGATGGATTCTATTTGCTCGATGGCATCGGATTTGGTGATTATGGCTTGGCGAGTGGAGGGCATTGAGTCCAAGTAGAGGTTGATGGCGGTTTGGAGGTCGGAGACATCGGCAGCATTATAGCCAAAGCCGCCCGCACCTGCAATGTTGGCATTTGCTTCGGTTTGTATTGTTTGACAAACAACGGCTACTTCTTCTTTTGAATAGCGAGGGAATGTTGATTTAGGGATGTTGACCTTGTTCATTAAGGTGTTGTTTACGGGGTTGGACCTTGAAGCGAAGGTTACGAGGGGGTTGGCACATTTGAGGGCGAGCTTGGTCATAGTTACACGGAGTGCTTTTGTGTCGAGGGTAACGCCTTTTGAGTTTCCTTGAGCTATGGGTTCGAGTTGGCCGATGAGGATCATTTTTGTATCTATCGCTGCCTTTTCGGTGGCGAAATTGGTGATTGATGCGGTTGCAGACGTGTTGCCTGTGAGATAAAGCAGGACTGCCCGAATCATAGTGATGAGGTTTGTGGTGTAGGTTTTCATAATAATTGATAGTTGATAATTGATAGTTGGTTGGTAATTACTTTGGTTTTATTGGTTTTTGTGGTGTGTGAACTGTTTAATGCGATTCGTTAACTAGGCTTTGCGGTGCGTTGATTGTTTGATGCGGTGCGTTGAGTGTTTAATGCGGTGCGTTTACTGTTTGATGCGGTGCGTTGAGTGTTTAATGCGATGCGTTGAGTGTTTAATGCGGTACGTTGAGTGTTTAATGCGGTGCGTTGAGTGTTTAATGCGGTGCGTTGAGTGTTTAATGCGGTGCGTTGAGCCGGTATTGGGATGCGTTGAGCAGATTATATGGAGGGTGGCTTTGCATGAATTTGATGACGCAAAGGTTTTGAATTGAATGGTTGCACAAAATGGCGGATTTAATATATTTTGCAACCAATTTGAATAGTTAAATTGATTTTGAAAAACGGGAAATCCCTGTATTTTCGGCTGTAAATCAGCACTTATTAGGATTTAATTAGATTTGGATTTGGTTGCAAAAATTATTAATTTTGACTCTGATTTCAACTACGTGGTTGTAAGATAATCTTAATGCTATGGCAGATAAAGAGAAATTAAAAAGAATCGGAATGAAATTGCGGGTGCTACGTGCAATGTTACAGATGACGGCGGAAACTGTTGCGGCATGTTTGAGTATGACGCGTCAGGGATACGATAAGGTTGAACGTGGTGAGACGAAGCTTGATTTTGAGCAGATGGGGATTGTTTGTGATTGTCTGAAGGTTTCGATGGATGATTTCAGGGATTTTGATCCGAGCCCTGATGCAATAAGGGAGAAGTTGTTTGGGAAGAAGAAGGTTGAGGGAAAGGATTTGGGAAAGTGAGGGGGACGGGGGGAGCATAGGGCTTCACCCTATGTTAGGGTATGTCGCCCTTTCGGGGCTTTGCTTTAGTGAGTTACAAACTCATATTGCAATTTTTGCATAATTGAAGCATCGGTTTGGCTTTTGCAATGAATTTTCTTTGTCACTTTTTGGCTTGGCAAAAAGTAACCAAAAACCGTGGAAACTTCCAAGGCAATTTTCCCCAACGGCTTGGGCCGAAGGGGAAACCGCGGACGGGCAATGCCCACATCACACATGCTTACGCTTCGCATTGCCCGCCGCTATTGCTGGGAAGTTTCCGGGGGCAAAGCCATTTGGTGGTTCTCTGGATTTAGGTCGGTGTTATTGGGATTTGTTTGTTGTGAGTTGCAAACTGGCAATGCCGATTCATACTTTTAGCACCGATGTATTGAGGGATACCTCTAATCCTCATTTCCTTCTTCTCTTTGTCTTTTTTCGAAATAGTCGGCGAGCTTGTCTGTGTTTGTCCAATAGAGATTAGCAAACTGTTTTCTGAAATTATCCACCGGGGTGAAATCATTCATGGCAATATGAATGGTTGGGAAAGTGTGAAGGAGGGCAATTGATGATGCCTTTTCATCATGGGGTTGGTCATATTCTTCTATATCGGTGAAGAGGTGCTCTACTTTAGTTAACCATTGCATAAGTTGGTTTTCAAACACATCTTCTAATATTAGCCAAGCCTCCTGATAGCTGTTTAGGGCTTCTTCGATTGTGGGCTTAGCCAATAGATACATATTGATTTGAAGCATCAAATCAAATAAATTGCGGAAGGTTACTACACCGCTGCAATTTGCATAGTGTTTTGAATCAAAGTAAACTCCCTGATAGGCCTTAATCCAAGTGGTGACGATTTCTGTGCTTAGAATCTGGGGCTTTTCGAAATCGAATTCGGACATGGCTTCGGTGCAGTCTGCCATTAGTATTTGGTAGGAGTTGGTTTTTTCAAAACCCAAGTATTCATCAGTATATATCTTGTAGGTAACATCCGGGAAATATTCTTTGGTAGTCTTGCCTGTGTAAAAGGTTCCACAATGGCTAATGTCTGCCACTTTATCGTTTTTTACTTCAAAGATTAGGGTTAGGTTTTTCTTTGCTTTGGGGGCCATAAAGCGAAAGCCACGCATCCCTTTGTTGCACACTTCGCAATAGCCGGGAATGGCTTTTAATTTCTTGTCGCCATTTTGCTTGAGTTGCTTGAATACCTGTTCGAGTTTGAAGAGGATTACCTTGACAGATACATGGTCGAAGTTTTCCTGATTGGCAAATATTTTTTGCAAGGCTGGGATATCCATGTTGGAAATGGCTTCTACTGCGGCATCGTATTGGCTGTGGTCGGGGTTGGGGATAGGCAGCATGGGAGGGGAAATGATGGGGTGAAAATAGGGGTTTGTTTTATGGGATTAGTGGGGATTGGGGGATTGTTGAAAATTTTTGGGCACGGGGAATGAGGGGAGGGGAAAGGACATTCAAAGACTGGAAGGGCTTGAGAATGGGTAAGAGAAATTATTGGAATTTTCTTTAAGTGGGTCAGAGACCACACAGTCCAATGAAAGCGGTTGATAAACCGCTTCTAGCGAACACCCCTACCAACGGGGTGATTAAATTTGAATAGCCCCGTATTGCAATGCGGGGTTTGAGATTGGGGAATTGTTTCACAACCCTTCCAAATTTGTAAGGGTTGAACTTGGGAATCAGGTTCGACCCTGTCAGGGTTGGGGAAATTCGGTGTGCGGTTTGACCCCGGGTTGCACCTGGGGCTATTGAGATTTAACCCTTTCAGGGTCGGGGGAAAATTGAATGCAGGCCGGAGGCCTTGGATACCAAGCTGAGCGAGACGCTCGGCTTAGCGGCGGGGTATAGGCCTGGGAGGAGGGTTTGCTTAGGGTGGGTTAGAAAAAAAAACAGCGAAGCTTAAGCCTCGCCGTTTTCCTTTGCAAAATGTTTAATTGTGTTCTTCTATTTCAAAATCTCCAATTTACCGTTCCAGAAATTCTTTTCATTCTTTACTTCGTAGAGATACATACCATCGGCCAAGTTGCTTAAATCAAAGCGGTCGTAAGAAAATATTCCTGTAAAGGCCGGTACTTTGGCTTTCGTCCAAACCACGCTGCCATCGGACTTTCGAATGGTATAGGTCGTTAGTTTATTTGTGCCTATGGGAACTTAAACGTAACCATATCCTTACTCGGATTAGGGAATATCATCATTTCATCGGGGTTTAACCGCATTTGCTGAACAGGGGCTTGCACTTCAATTACATGATGACTGCTACCAGTACATG
>CANJNG010000139.1 GCA_947475205.1 Bacteroidota bacterium | reverse complement strand
TGTTTGCCATCGGAGAATTGGGTGTGGTTATGCAACTCAAAGGTATTTTGAGATACTTATTCCCGATTCTCCTATTTTAATCGTTTAGGACGCTATTGATTTGTGAAATATATGTACGCATGGTTATGGCACAAATTTCCTGCATTGTGGATGAATATGTGCCACGATGTGGCACATATAAGTAAGTTAGTGGCAAGGCTACGAGACACCCAACTCTTCGACAAGACGACTTGAAATTTGAGAAATTAAACCGACTTTATCTTGTTTGACACTTTTGACAAACTTCATTTCGACAGCAGAATTTTTATCGTATTTGGCAGACCACATAATGTACTCAACCAACAACGGAACTAAATCAATTCCTTTTTGAGTAAGACTATATTTTATCTTTTGCTTATGACTTGGGTCGCTTGACTTACTTACAATTCCATTACTTTCTAATAATGACAATCTATCAGAAAGAATATTGGTTGCAATTCCTTCTTCCGACAAAAGAAATTCACCATAAAAGTGCTTTCCTTTAAACATTATATCTCTGACAATTAGAAAAGTCCATTTATCGCCAAAAATTTCTAATGCAAAATTTATCGGACAATCCGACTTCCTTTTTATCTCTTTCATAATACAAAAGTACAAAAAACAAAAACCACTTGCAAATTTAAATTAGTTTTGTATATTTGCAGTTCACAAATTAGTAAAAAGTAAAAATGACAAATTCAATTAATTGGTTCGAAATCCCAGTATTAGATTTCGCAAGAGCAAAAAAATTTTATGAAACATTGTATGGTGCTGAAATTATGGAAATGCCTTTTCCTGATGGCAAATATGGTATGTTGCCTTGCGATATGCAAAATGGAGTTGGTGGTGGAATAGCACAATACGAAGGTTTTGAGCCTTCTGAAAAAGGAGCATTGGTTTATTTGAATGGTGGAGAAGATTTGAGTACACCACTTTCAAAAGTTGAAAATGCAGGCGGTAAAATACTTTTACCTAAAACTGCTATTGGACCAAATGGTTTTATGGCTCACATATTGGACACAGAAGGAAATAAAATTGCTTTACACTCAACGAAATAAAAATATGACTACTTTACACAATGAAATCACAATCAATGCACCCATTGAAAAAATATGGGAAGCATTATCAAGTATTGAAAATCTTGATAAATTCGACCCAACAGTTAAAAAAGCTACAGTACTTTCGACCGAGAAGAGTGGTTTAGGTGCAAAAAGAAAAGTTGATATGCTTGATGGCAAAAATTGGTTTGAAGAAAAAGTAACCGTCTTTAAAACCAACGAAGCGTTAGCCTATCAGTTAACAGATTGCTCGTTTCCTATGGACAGTTTAATGCACAGTTATAGTTTTGAAAAAATGGGCAATCAAACGAAAGTAAAGCAAGTAATGGAATACAAAGTGAAGTTTGGAATTTTAGGCAAACTTTTGGATAGTTTGATGATACGTAAACAAACAAGTTCAGGCATTATGAAATTTTTTAATGGTTTGAAGGAATATGCCGAAAAAAACTGAAAAACAATATAGTGAATTTCTTGCTGACCGAGTGGAGCAACGTTTGACTTCAAAAGGACTTACCGAAATCAAGAAAATGATGGGCGGACTTGTTTTTATGGTCAACCAAAAAATGTGTGTAGGTGTTGACAAAGACCGAACAACAGGCGAAGACAGACTTATGGTAAGAGTTGGAACGGCACCTTACGAAAAACTACTTTTCAAAAATGGAAGCCGTGAAATGGACTTTACAGGCAAAGTAATGCGAGGTTTCCTTTTTATTTCACCAGACGGATTTGATACAGAAGACGACCTCGACTTTTGGATAGAAAAAGCATTGGAGTTTAATAAAATAGCACAACAAACCGACAAGAAAAAAAAGCCCAGCCACTAACAGGGGTTTTGCAAAAGTGGGGCTTTTGTGCTAAATTTGAACATTGGGAATTCTAATCAACATTTGTGCTAAATTGAACATTTGTACTTCTAATTCCCCACCTTCGCAAAGCCCCAAAACGTTAGCGGTCATTGTATAAAGACAAAATGAGAGAACTAAAAATTGGAGAACATATTTGGACAGTTGAAAATCTCGATGTTAGTACATATCGAAATGGCGACCCCATTCCTAATATTGAAGATGCAGAAGAATGGAAAAATCTGAAGACAGGTGCATGGTGCTATTTTGAAAATAATTCTGAAAATAAAGTAAAATATGGGAAACTATATAATTATCATGCGATTCAAGACCCAAGAGGTTTAGCACCAGAAGGATATACAATACCTCAACATTATGATTGGCTTTTTTTGCAAAAATTCGGAAGTCGTTTAAAATCTAAATTCGAATGGAACGAGAAGAAAGAATTAGATTTTTATATTCCTTTCAATGCAAAGCCAGGAGGACATCGGGATAGCTACGGAAGATTTTGCTATAAAAATGAAGCTATTGGTTGGTGGGCATCATCGGAAAGTGACGTTAAAAATCAGGGAAATATTGCTCATTGGCTTTACAAAAATGACTCACAACTTGGTTGGAAGCCATTCTTTGAAAATGATGGTTTTTATGTTAGATGCATTAAGGAAACTCATAAGTCAATAAAGTTTCATGTTAATACAAATCTTCACTTACAATATAATTACATTTCCATAAACTATACAGGATTAACGACATTTCAAGAAATTCTCAATTTAATTTATAAGAACTTTCTTATTGACATCGTAAATCCATATTCATATGGTGTGGATTGGACAATTCAAATTTACGATGGTGAACGCATTGAGGACCTAAATAAAATTGGTGACAAAGACGATAGAGATTTTGAGAAAATCCTGGTGGGCATATACAAAAATAAATTTAGATTAATAATAAGTCGATCCTTATGATAGAAGAACAACGAACCGCTAACACGGGTTTGGCAAAAGTGGCGGTTCAGTGCTCCGGAGACACATTTGTGGTTAATCAAACATTGGTTCTTCGTATGTACATTTGTGGTAAAAATCGCCAACTTCTTGTAGCTGCGAAACGTTATCGGAAAGGCTAAAAATCCACGACACTGCTAAACTTACAATTTGTGCTTATATTTCCGACATCCGAACCTAAATCTGAAATTTGAGTCAAAAAGTTATACTTCACTTCCAATTCAAAATATACTTTTGCACCAAACTATAAAGTTTCGATTTGAATAGAATCATTGCCATATTCTTGCTGCCGATTATGCTTTTGCAAATATCGGGTAAGCTATTGGTACTGGCCAACTATGAAATAAATAAGGAGTACATTGCCAACAACCTCTGCGAGAACAAGGCAAAGCCCAAAATGCACTGCGATGGAAAGTGCCATTTGGCCAAGGAATTAAAGAAAGAAGAAAAGAAAGAACAATCGCAAAGCAATACTATAAAAGAAGAGTCCGGTCCGCAAAATTTCCCCGAACCCTTTTCGTTTAAACCCATACCTGTATCATCACAAGTGGCGGGTATTAACACCATCTATACAGAGAAACCTTACAGCACTGTGCTCTGTTCGGTTTTTCATCCGCCACGAGGGTAAAGGTCAGCTAATGCATGGTGGCTAACCGCCGCCAGTCGTCTTTGCGAGGGTATTCCCGAAGCAACCGCTATGGTATTAGGTATTTAACCTTATTAGTAACAAAGCCTTTAGTTGTATTTAACCTTATTGCATTAAGGTTAATAGCATTTATACTTTGCACTACTCAGGTTTAAATTCAATACTCCAATTTCAGGCAATCAATGCACACAACCTGTGCTTGCATTGCCTGCATTTCCAAATCTTTCAAAAAATTAAACATTATGTATTTAATAAACATATTCAATAAACGCTTTACGCTTTTAATAGCCACTTTTCTTTTAACATCATTTTCTCTTTTCGCTCACTTTGGTCAGCGTTCGCCCTTGGGTGGAACCGTAAACACTGCAATTTCTTACAATGGCATAGTTTATCTTGGCACTGCCGAAGGCGGAGTTTTTGAAACCACCAGCAATCAAATCACTACATGGCGTGCCCGCCCGGTAGGTTTGCTTTCAGGTAAAATTACCGCCTTGGCACACAGCGGAAGCTACCTCTTTGCAGGCACTGCCGACGACGGGGTGTATATCTTTAACGGCTATGTTAGTGCCGACCGCTACTGGAACAGAATAAATACGGGTATCACAAACCTGCAAATCAAATCGCTTGTAGCGGTGGATAGCATCACCGTGTTGGCAGGTACAAACGGTGGCGGTTTGTTCAAAACCGTTGACAAAGGTGCTAACTGGACAGCTATTGATGAAGCCTTAATAAACAATTCAGTAGTTACAGGCTTGGTGAATGCCGGCACAAGAATTATACTCACCACCCTCGATGGAGGTGTGTTTGCTTCAGATGATGCCGGAAACACTTGGATTGATTTTAACGACGCCAATACCCTAAACATCGGTGGTACATCAGCAATTTCATACAATGCCACCACCGACGTACTTGCGGTTCTAAATTCCAATGGTTTGTTTGCTGTAGCCTCTGCTTCAACAGCAGGAACGGCGACTTATGCCTCCGTTTTAGGCGACTTACCCTCCGGCACACAAATCAGAGCCATTTCAAACAATGGCACAGGCTGGTATTTAGCTACCGATGCCGGAATATTCACAACTGTTAATAGTGGTATTAACTGGTTGGCAGATAATAGTGGTTTGGGAAATGTTGATGCCACAGCAGTTGTAGCATTACCTACCACGATTGTAGCTGCCATTAGAAAAGAAGGGATTTACAAAACCGATGCAACCACCATTAGTTGGGGGCTTACCAATGCAGGGTTTAACAATATGGTTACCCATAGTGTAGTGGGAAGGGCTGATAGCACCGTGGTGGCCGTAACCGAAGACGGAGTGTGGGTGAGTTCAATCATCGGAACTTCTGCTTCCTACGTTAAATCTAACACGGGCTTAACTGATAGCCTAAACGTAAACGACATCATTTTTGCCGAAAACTATTTAGTAGCCGCAACTACAAATGATGGTGTGTTTTGGAGTGCCGATTTAGGAGCAAATTGGGCTTCAATCAATAACGGGCTTTCAGATTTGAATATCGTAAAACTGTTTTATGCCAATGATAAACTGTATGCCATTTCTGCCTCAGGTAATCTATATGCCTCTGATTTAAGTACAACAAATTGGGTAACGTTAGAAACCGGAATTACAAACGGAGCAATTGTTACCTCATTAGCCTTTAGTGGAAACAATATCCTGTTGGGAACGCTTGGCAATGGTGTATTTCACAAAGATCATTTTGCTACCACGTGGGCTGATTTTAACACAGGACTTACCAACCTAAACGTAACTTCGGTTACAGCTTCGGCAGGTAAATTTTATGCAGGCACCGATGGCGATGGCGTATTTATTTCTGAAGATAGCACCGCTACTTGGACAGCAACTGCCTCCACCAATACTGCAATACCTCACACTGCCCTAATGGGATTAGATGGCAATAAAATTCAGGCTATGGAAAGCTATGCGGGTTATGTGTATGCAAGTTATAAAGGTGGTTTGCTAACCACTTCCGACGAAGGAGCTATTTGGGAACAAGCAGGAAACCAATTCAATCTGCCAAGCTTCACCAATGTGAACAAAATCAGTTTCGTGTCCACTCGGGTGTTTGTAACAACCGACAACAACGGCCCTTATGCAAACGGATTGGCTGAACTTCCAGTCTTAACCAATTTCATTGACCTCAGCGATTATGTATTCAATGTTCCGGCAGCGGCAAACACGAATTACATCAGCGTAACGAGCAATATTCCTTGGGTAATCACCAGCAACGACAGTTGGCTTTCGGCAAGCATTGCATCGGGCATTCGCAATGGCAACTTTAGCATTTTAGCCGACAACAACACGGGACTACCACGCACAGGTACCCTCACCGTTACCTCCGACTCTTTGGCTCAAAGTTTTACCATTACTGTAAACCAAGATGGTACAACAGGTTTAGGAGAGGAGTCAAACCCTGGAATTTCTGTTTATCCAAACCCATTCGGAAATGAAATAAACGTTTCGGGTGTAGAAGCTGGAAGCACTATAAGCCTTTCTGATGTTACAGGCAGAATCATTCAAACAACTGTTTCTATTGGAGTCAATGGAAAAGCAGTAGTGAACACCGCTAACTTAGACAAAGGAATTTACCTGATTTCAATTGCTCAAAACGGAAAAGTTATTACCTCTAAGAGGGTAATCAAAACAAAATAAGGATGTAATCCTTTATCCATTAATTTAGAGAGGAGGTTTTATGCCTCCTCTCTATTTTTACATTACTATTTACAATGAAAAAAACGCTTATTGTTTTCGGCATTGCTCTTACTTCCATCGTTTTTGTTTCGTTGGGCGAAAAAAGCATCACATCAAACGGTGCACCGCTTGGTAGCACAGGTGCACCAATTGAACACACCTGTGCCAAAAGCGGTTGCCACGCCGGAAGCGGCATCAATTCGGGCATTGCTCAATTAACTGTTGATTTCAATAATGGGAATCTGCAATACCAACCCGGCCAAACCTACAATATAAAGGTAGCGTTAAGTCAGCCAACTATCGAACGCTTCGGGTTTCAAGTGGTAGCCATTAACGATAATGATTCTACCAATGCCGGAACGTTCGTAGTTACCGACAGCAGCCGCACACAAGTATTAGCCGGAGCAAATGAGTTTGAGGGAAGGAATTATATGACCTATCGCTATCCCGGAACTTCCCCATTCAGTTTGGGGCTTGGCAAATGGGAATTTCAATGGACTGCTCCATCAGAGAATGTGGGTTCTGTAACACTATATACTGCTGCCGTAGCTGCAAACGATGATGGTACGGATTTAGGTGATTCGGTTTACACCAAGCAAATAACTCTTGAACCTATACCCACAGGAATTTCTGAAACGAATAATGAAATAGGTATTTCCGTTTATCCCAACCCGGCCCACGAGAGGTTAATGGTAAATTATCAGTTTGCCGAGACTGGAAATTCCACTATAAAACTAATGGATTTACGGTCGAGTACTATCGCTAAAGAATTATCACGTTTCGACCATATAGGAAAGCAAGTTGCCGAACTAAACATTAAGGAACTTAGCCCCGGCAATTACTTGTTGCTCGTATCAAAAGGCAGCAAGCAATTCACACAAAAAGTAGTTATTTACTAACCTATTACACATCGCAGAATGAAAAAGATTTACATCCCTTTTGTGCTGATTTTGTCCATGGTGGTTTTCTCATCTTTGAAAATGAAGAAAGGAGAAGCAGGCAACTGCGGAAGCCTAAACGGACTAAAGAAAAGTGCAGGCCCGCCAAGCTGCTATTCCGGCGAACCTGCTGGCAATTACACCTGTGCGGCCTCTACATGTCACACCGATTTTGCACTTAATTCAGGCACGGCAAACCTTAACCTATCTTTAGGAGGTGCCGATAGCGGCTACGTTCCCAATCAAACCTACACCATTAAAATTTCATTGGCACAAAGCGGCTTGGCAAGAGGCGGTTTTCAAATTACGGCCATTCAAGACAATGACATTTCCACCACACCCGGAACAATTACGCTAACAGAACCCGGCCGCACACAACGTATTGATAGTGCCCATCCACACAACGGCCCTTGCCCTACCGCAAACAAAGTGTGGGTAGAGCATACTTCAACCGGAATTGACGATGTGGTAGGCGATTCCATCAGTTGGAAATTTAACTGGCAAGCACCCGCCACGGATGTAGGAAGCATTACTTTTTACTTGGCAGGAATAGATGCCAACGGCGACTTAGAAAATTCGGGCGACTATGTTTACACCTTGAACAAAACCATTCCACTATTGACTAATACTGCAAGCGAGGAATTATCCGTAAAAGGAATTGCTATCTATCCAACAGTCTTTACCGACCAAATTCACATTGACCTAAACCCAAATGCTAATTTAAAGTACAAGATTGTGAATACATTTGGCGAAACTGTTTTAGTCGGTAACATAGCAAATGGTAGTAACCTAATTCACACGGAGGCATTAGCTTCTGGGGTATATTTTATAGAATTGGAAGATGAAAGCAGATTAGGTGTAAGCTCAATTAAGAAAATATTTAAGTGGTAGCATAACCCCACCGACATTTCTACGAACGGACAGAAGCCCATCCGAGAACATGGTATTGAATAAAGAGGGGTGATGCCCGTCCGAAAGTGTGTGCTAAACTTGTTACTTTAGTGCCTCCTATGAACGTTACCGAACCCCTCCCTCTTCAATACCCAAAACGTTATAGGCAACCTTACGACAACATAAGCTGCCTTGAATAACATAATTTGACTAACAAATAATTAAAAAAGAACAAATGAGCCAAACAAAAAAAACAATTATTTTCATTGTTACAATAATAGCGGTGCTATTCCTGAACATGGTCTTACTTATTTATGAGAACAAAACTGGTATGAGACTAAGCCGTTGGTTAACTTTTATTGTTCCTATCGGAATAGCATATTTTATTATTTTCAAATCAGGTGACAACGACAAACCCCAAAAAGAAAAAAATGATGAATAACAGGTATAACAAAATTAAATCAAGCATATTTCTTCTTTTGGCTCTTTTCATGTCTTTCCATCTGGTTTCATTTAAAGCAGCTAAACAAGCATTGAAAATTGACTACTTCGGAGAAATATCTCTACCAGACGAAATGGAAATTCAGGCTGGTTCACTTAAAGAGTTAACAGACGCATATGGCAAAACTATACTTGGAAATTTGGATAATCATCAAAGCTTAGTATTTCAGCAAAAGGGGCTAAACTCTGCTGACCCCAATAGTTTCAAGACTTATGCTAGAGTGGTAATTGACACCTATATGGGAGAGAAGGGAACATATAAACAACTTTCAGAAAAAAACAATCTCACAAACGAAGACATATCCTTCTATAAAAGCAACTTTGAAACCCAGTTAAAAACTATTTGGCCACAAGCCAAACAGAAACTGATTAGTTCAACAGAAACTGTCATTATAAAAGTAGGCAACCATTATTGCACTAAGCATAGTTATATTAGGCAACTTGAAAATTCTCCACAAGTATTTGTTGAAGTTTTTAGATTTCAAAATAATGACAGAGTTCATCTTATTTCATTTTCCTATCGGACACAAGATGAAACAAAATGGAAGAATATTATGGATAGTGTTTTAAAATCTATAAAGTTGACTAAGTTTTAATCCAACAACATGTTTACCAATGACTAATATAAAGGCATCCGCTAACAGCACCTACAAGAAATTGGCGGTTCAGTGGTTAAATGAAGCTTTGTACTTCTTATCAAGTGTAGTGCTGGCAGACAGTTTTGTGCTTCGAAACCGCCAACTTCTTGTAGCTGCCAAACGTTAAAGGCTATTCTAACGTCTGACCGAACGGTAGTGCTTAACCAGACATTTAGTAACACTGTAATTGCATATCGGGGATAAAACCTAAAAACAACGCAAATGAATTATAAAGCAACGTTTACAATCATATTCTGTTTGCTACTAGGTTTATCTTATTCCCAAAACGTAACCATTCCCGACTCCAATTTCAAAGCATATTTACTTAGCAGCACGTCTATAAATACTGTGAACGACGGGGAAATATCGGTTGAAGAAGCAGAGGCTTTTTTGGGTCAGACTTATTTTCTGGGGAGCAAATGATTTATGCGAACAATTTTTCAAGTCTAAAGAGGAAGAATTTGACATCTGTTACACCTCTTAGATTCGCTCTAAAATGTTTTATTTTGGAGTTAAAGGACTCGGCGTTTGCGTTAGT
>CANJNG010000138.1 GCA_947475205.1 Bacteroidota bacterium | reverse complement strand
TTGTTTGTTTGCAAATATACTTAAACTAACTGTAATTAAGTAGTTTAAGCGACTTTGTTGCTGACATTTTGTTGTGTGTTTTACGATTGTTTGTCTTGCAACGGTTTCATTAGGTATAATGTGAAGTAAATATGCTGTTAAAATTGAGGCAAAAATAGTGCAAGTGCTTAATAGTTGTAATTTGAACTAAGTTATTCATGTTTTAAACTAAGTAAAAATAGATTTAGACTTAATAAGTGTAGTTTAAAACTAAGTTAATTTAAAGTAAAACATAGAAAGCGTGCTTTAATACTTAATAAATGCAGTTAACGACTAAGTAAATAGTAAGCAAAACTAAGTTAACATAGATTTAATCTAAATAAATGCAGAAAGATTCTCAGTAAATGTAGTTCAATTCTAAGTTAATTGCAAGTAAATGCTTAAAATATGAATTAATTATCGAAGCAAAAGTGTATTATTCGAAATATATGCATTAAAATAGGCACTTATTTTCAGAATGGTCTTAGCTGTATCCCTTACAAGATAAGGGTTATAGCCGATTATATTTTATGCTGAAGGCGGAGTTCCCTGGAAACGCCATTAATAATTTGCCTCTTTTGATGAATTATGAAAGAAGGATATCAATCCACCTGTTTAACAGCCTCGGCTACTGCTTTGGCCATAATTTTATACCCCGCAGCATTGTGGTGTCCATCTTGCTGCCAGTAGTATTTTTCATAATCATCCTCGGTAATCTTTATTGAGTCTTTATAGAATTTCAACAAATCGAAGGTTGTGAAATTACTTAGGTTGGGAACAAACAGACTATCCGGATTCCAGTCGTAGTGCCGATTAGTAAACTCCCCCTTTTCGGGGCGGAGTAGCTGAATACACTTAAAATTATGCTCTACTGCAAGTTCATTAAATCGTTTGTTTAATGCTCGCGATTCAGCGAATGTAGTGAGATTTGTTTGCTTACTTGTTCTCTCATTTAAAACGCTTTCGTTTCCGGTAATCCAAGTTCTTACTATTCTAAATATATGGCTTACAGCAAACACATTCATCCAAAATTCTTTCTTTTGAGGTAAATTTAGAGTTCCTTTGGGGTTAAATCGCTCCATTCCTCCATAGAAAGAATGGTCGTGGTATAAATCACCATGACTAACTGTAAACAGCACAATGTCGGGCTTGTATTTAAGCAGTTTGCCTTCGAGTAATTTGAATTCGAAATAAGGGTCGGAACCACACACACCGGCATTCATCACCTCTACTCGTTTCCCATTCAAGGTTTGTCCTAATATTTGTCGCAATTGAACGGGGTAACTGTCTTCATAAGCCGCACCATCGCCCTCGGTAAACGAGTCGCCGAGGGTAAGAATGCGTATTTGGTTTGAGTCTTTGGTTATCTGCCATTCATAATCGGAGAGCCCAATACTGTTTGTGTGGCGACCAAAGGTAAATTCATCCCCACTGTTTAAGAATTTATCGGAATTGGGCAAATACGTCCAGTACCAACTATGTTTTATGCGTTCTTCGCTATCAAGAGGATTTAAAAAGTAACCCATCCGCAATTCGGAGTATTCAGTTTTAATTTGGGTTACACGAATAAGTAATTCAAATAAACAAATCACGACCCAGCTGCCAATAACGATGCTGCCGAGCTTTATTACCAGCTCTTTTCTGTTTTGAAAAACTAAATAGAAAAGCCATACCACGAAAGTCAGCAGAAGTAAAACAGAAAGGTATAGCCAAAGAATGGAATGCCAAACCAAGCCTTTTGCCCCAACTGAGGCTAACCAGTAGATTCTCCAACCCGAATAGGCCATATAAAGTGTGAAAAAGATTCCACTCACAAAAAACAGGAAGTCTCTTCTCATTTTGGTTAAGGCATTACAGTTTAGTTAATCCACAAATTCACTTTCCTTATAGGATTTGAATTGCTTGTAATTCTCTTCAATCGAGAAGTTTTCGAGCGAGTAAAGAATTAAAGATGGTTCTCTTAAACAGGCTGCCCTTAACACTCGTTCTTTATCGCGTAGGGTATCAAACATTTCAACAAAGGCTGAAATTTTAGTGATGTATTTCGTGCGAAGTTCAACGGTAGTGGCTTCATCATGGTTTTGAGCAATCAGATAATCATAGAGTTTTCGGCTCAAATAGGGAATCAAGCCTTCGTAGCCCAAAACGCTTACCTCTTCATCGTAGGGGTTTACTTCCCTTGATTTATCTCTCCATTCTTTAATAACGGATATGAAATAATGATAATGTTCCCTGTTCAGCTTTTGAGTGGGGGTTTTGCCTTCAAAATCAAATTTAGATAGGTAATCATAAATCTTCACCAATTCAATTACGGGCAAATTATCCAACGCATACTTTCGGGGGTGCCACACTTTATGGAAAGTGGCCACACAATCCAGTTCATTACAAAATTCAATGTATGCCGGCATTTCCTCCCAGTTTTGCCGCATTACGCACAAAGAAAGGTTAAACTTGATTTTCTTCTGTTTACAGTAATCGGAAAAGTAACGAATGTTGCTCATCACCTTATCAAAATTGGCATTCAGCCTAATGCTTTCATAAACATTTTTTTTCAAGGAATCGAGCGACACTCCTATCTGAAAGTTGCCTCGGCTAAGAACGCTCTTAACCCTATCAGTAAGAATGGTTCCATTGGTTTGCACCATAATCACACACTTGGGGTTGAGCTTTATTATCTTCTCCCAAATTTCATAATTTACATCAATAGAAAACGCCTCCCCGGAGCCACTAAAGCGAGTTTCTTTCAAATAGGGTATAAATTCATCCAGCTGGAAAATGAATGCTTGGTCATAATGGTATTCTAAAGTAGGAAGTTTTTCTCTGTTCTTTCTGATTAAAGAGGAATACTCGCCCATACACATCACACATTCGAGATTGCAGATATTGGTAAGCAAAAATTCCATCATTACTGGATAGTTTTTGTTCCGTTGAAGGGTATCAAAATGTCTTGCCCTTACTTCCTGAAATGCATCAGGCTTTAAATCCGATTTACAAATTTCGCAGCCCGCGGATAAATCGTAATGTTCCATCCGGCTTCGGAAATCTATCGCTATCTGGCTGTTCCATATTTCCGAAATAGTTTGTTCGGGATACCGCCCGATGGCTATTTCTTTATTATGACAGCAGGCATAGACGTTGCCATTTTGAGCAAACAGCATATTGGTAGATGGGGCATAGCAGAAGGTTTTATGGTTTTTGCCAAACCGAGAGTCGTTATAGGCTTTTGCTAAACCTTTACCGATCTGTGGCTCTGGCGAATCATCAAAAAATGAAGGTAGCAGCGAAGAAAGAAAGCTTTTCATATAGGGACAAAATTAGTGTTTAATATTGGAAAAGCAGGGCTTATGAAAAACGCAGGGTCAGCCTAAGCCGATTTCTCATATCGCCAATCTTTACCCTTTCCTTCGCTTAACCATTCAATGGCTTTGGACATGCGATTCTGCCGCGTTTCTTCCCGTTTGGCTCCATCAATCCAGTTTACATATTCTTTTTTATGGGAATAACTGAAATCGAAGAACGCTTTTTCGGCTTCGGGGTTATCTTTCAAAATCTTTAGAAAGTAGTCGGGAACAACGATTTCGGGCTTAGCGGGTTTGGGTTTGGATGGACGTTTTATGCCATCGACATTTAGCCGCATGGCTTCAAAGATTAGAGCAAATAAATCTTCTTCGGGAGGAAGATTGCTGATGGAGCTGAGTTTTCCTGTATCTCCCATTCCTGTTTTTCCGAGGGTAAGAATGTCCTTGGGGTCGTGCATCAGGCTGGCTTTCCAAAAACCAAAAGAACAGTGCTTTTTAAATGCGGCCATGTTACACATCATTTCACCTTTATAGTCGAAGAATGGCATGCTCCATTTCATCGTTTCTTGAACCTCGGGACAGGCCTGGTGCACTATTTTTCGAATATGGCTAAGAATAGGCCGGGCAAAGGGTTCCGATTTGGCAATGTAGGCATCTATCCGTGGGTCTATTTGTAGCATTTTAAACTGAATCTATTTTGCTTCTGCCGTAATAAATGTAGCACCATATCCGCCCCAAATTCCGGTTACACCATCGCCCACTATATTTGATTTGAGGTTGATGGGGGCGGCAAACGGGCTTCCGCCACTTTGTTGGCTTATGCTGAACGTTCGCCAAAAGTCGAAATGTGCTTTGTCAATAGTACAGAACTTCACATCCATTTTATCGCCGGCCGCATATTTGCCATAGATTCGGCTACGTTCAGTTTTTTTCAGTGTGTCATCGGAAATCTGTTCGCCGCGATTGAAGGGAAAATCAAATTCGGTGGCGTTGATGAAATAGTCATCGAACTCAGAACCCAATGCAGCAGTGTACTCGTCGTCTGTTCCGCCCCGGCGGGTAAACAAACGGTAGGCATTTCCCAAACTGTCGGGGTCGCGAAACCGAGACCATGGGAAACCAACCGTTTGGTCTTTAATATCGGCTTTCCAGTAAAGTGTGTCCAAATTAATGAGCTCAGGAATTTTGGTGGACGAGGTAAAGGTTTTCCCATCGGCTATTACTGTTAGGCTATAGCTTTTACCAGGAATACCTTTAAGCACTTTCCCCATATACACATACGGCAATTTATACTTTTTGGAGTAGGAAATGAAGTTGAGTTCAGGTTTCAGGGTGTCGGAAGTTAGGCCATCGCTCACGATTACAGTGGCGTTTTGCACCACCAAATCATTGAGGATATAATCGAGGATTTTAAGCGTATCGGTAAAAGAGGGGATGGGGTCGAAATAGCCCGAACTTCGACTGAGTTTCACTACCGCATATTCATCGTTTTGTATCCAACCTTCTACTACTATCATGGCTGGAACCCCATCGGGTGGTGTAACCGAGACCTCTTTGGTACAGGAAACAAGCAAAACCGTGAAGATGAAAATGTTCCTTCGGCAGAAAACACCTCGAAGCAAATCGTAAAGGCCAAGAAAGTTTATTCCATTTCTGTGTTGCTTATTCATTATTGTAGCTTCCGATGTGCCTACTCTAAAATAATCTTCTTCACCGACACATCATTCCCCGATTTTAGTTGCAGAAAGAAAACGCCTTTGGCCAATTTCTTTGTATCGAATTGATAGTTTTTACTTGTGGCTTTCTCTTCAAATATCGTTTTGCCTTGTAAATCTAAAATGCTAAGCGAAAAGCCTTTTTCAAAACAATTTCCGGCTCTTATGTTCAAGAAGTCTTTAACCGGAACAGGATACACCTGAATGGGGCAACTCACGGTGCTTGTTGGGATGCCAGACGGGATAATATCGGCATCTTTGTATGAGCTGTGCTGAATTCCGGCTAATGCAGCAACTGTGGCTACAGATGCTTTAACCACATTCGACATAAAGGTGAAGTTCAAATTTCCGAGGGTGTCGCCGGGGGTGTGATACTTCAGGTTTCGGAAATTAGCTCCATCGGTAATTAGTAGAGCGGGAACATCTTTATCCCAAAAGTTGGCGTGGTCGCTTCGGCGAAAATCGAGGGCTATAAGTCCATTTTGAGGCAAATTAAGCTTAATAACTTTTAAATCGGGAACATATTGATTCGACAAAGATTCAAAGTCATTTTCAAAAGCTATCGATTCATCATCGCCAACATCAGTTATAAAATTACCTCTAAAACTATCGGCAAGCAAAATTGCATTTTGTGTAGGGAAAAATACATTAAAGCCTGTGGGAACTTGTTGTGTGTTTGGTTCATTGGTGTAATAGCCAATCATTTCAAAATTAATAACCCCATCCTGTGTTTCCCAAGCAGGAATTTGGTTGTTACAATATTGTAAACTACCCCAGGTGCCCACACTATTAACGGCCGATTCTTCAAAATCAAAACCTATAAAGCGAATTGATTTAGTGAAGTTGTATGGTTTCAGCACCCGCAAAGCTTCCAGAAAACCCACTACGCCTGAACCATTATCATCAGCCCCAGGGGCATCGTCCACCGAATCGAAATGAGCATCAATTATAAAAGTATGATCTTCTGAACCCAAACCCGGTTTGCGGCCAATTATATTTTGACCGGGTATTCCGGCGGCTCTTTCAAAATCATGACGGCGGGTTTCAAGTCCGGCATCTACAAACAAACTTTCAATGGTATCTTTTACTTCGGCCAAATGAATAGGGTTGGTCAAATAGTGGCGGACTCCTGAAATATATTCTAAGTCGCTGCGTAGTCGGTTGCTATCCACAGCATCTACAATATCCTGAATATTGGGAACAATTCTATCGTCTGCCACCAAGCGGATTGAATAATTGTAAACACTTGACAAAGTATCGAAATTCCAAACAATGTGTTTTGCGGTTCCCGATTGCACAGGGAAACCCACATCGCCGGTAATAGTTCCAACATGGGCAATATGCGTTTGTCCCCCGTTATCGGAAAGCAATAGCTTTATTTCCATGGGATCGTTTTCGGTATCGCTTACATCGAAGGTGATGTCGGCATGAGTTGCACCCCAAGGCACATTAACCGCTACGTTAGAAATTATCGGCACTTGATTTTGGGCAAAACCAACAGCAGAAAAGAGTAGAAAAGAAGAAAATAGGATTTGTTTACTCATGGTAAATTGTTTCTTAAATGTTTTCGTGAGATCACGTTGCTAAGTTCATCAGAATTAATTTGGCGGTAAATATAGGGGGATTTTGTAAAGGTGCGAAGATGCGAATGGGCTACAGGCATAAAAAAAGCGAAGCCTTCAAGCTTCGCTTTTTTACATTGAATATGAGAGTTTCAATGTTTGTAAGAGTCTATTATTTCGTTAATAACATAGTTTTACTCGCAACCACATTACCATTTATTAAAAGGCTATAATGATAATTGCCAGCCGCAAGGCTGCCGCCGCTAAGGTTTATTTTGCCATAGCCTATGCCTGCTAGGTAATACACCCTTATTTCTTGCCCATCGCTACCGTAGATTTTGATTTGGGCTTCGCCCGATGCTTCGGGAAGGTAGAAGCCTAAAGTGGTGGCTTGGCCGAATGGGTTGGGTACGTTTTGCATTAGCATGGCTCGTTCAGTTGCGGTAGCGGTAAGGGTGGGTTCGCTCATTCTGAATTCACCTTCGCCTTCAGGAGCTTGGCAGCAATTGTTTATTTGGTCTTGGAGGTCTTGCAACTGCTGATGCAAATCATCGAGTTCTTGTTGCATGTTAGCTGGCACTGATTGTTGCACAGCCTCAATTTGAGCTTGCTATTCCTGAATGCCGCCAATGAGGAAGGGAATGAATTCGGTATATTTTAATCCTTTAAACTTCAGCATCGGCGACACAACATTACCCGCCAAATCAGTTTCGGGGAAATGAGTAACATTTGCAACAAGGTCTGGTAATGCTGTTTCTACTTCCAGGGCTATAAGGCCATAGTTTGTGCCATCGGATAGGCTGAGGTATGGATATTCGGTTCTTTTAAACGTGTATGACTTGGGATTTAGCTGTGCAATAATATCAAGACTGATTGATAAATCTGCCACATTTTCTTTCAGCATTTGGTCTGAACCATACACCCAAGAAGATGCAGTGTATCCTTCTCCTTCAAAATATCCTGCCCATGTGCCACCGCTGCAGGGGTCGGCTTCCGAATCCCAATCTCCATATATATCACCCATAACTCCTATATTGTATTTGCCGTTTTTAGCTGTGCCCTTTACTCCAATGTTGAGGCATGTTAGCCAGCAGCATGAAAGGCACCACCCAAAGCTGTATTTACAACTTCATCCTCGGCCATTTCTTCCTCGTAGGGGCAATAGCCAATATTTTTCACATCGCAATTACCCGATACCCCATGCCATTTGATATCTGTTCCATTTTTAAATGCAAGACCTGCCGTGATACCTATATCTGGGTCGCCAAAATCATTATCAAAAAGTCCCGTAATGTTTCCCACAGAATTGACTACATTCAATTTAGCCTGAGGGGTTGAAACTCCAATGCCCACATTGCCATCATCCTGTATCCGTATTTTTTCGGGCTGGATGCCACCGGGTGTAGAAAAAAGAATAGGCAAAGGTTCTTGCGGGTTAAGCACTGCATTGCCAGATGCATCGAGGCCAAGAAGCAAACCATCGGCAGAGGTGCTGCCGCTTATGTTGTTTGTTATTTGATGGTAGTTAGCTGTGGAGGCAGTAGCTTTATGTTGCTGAAGCAAATAGACAGGGGTTGAGGTGCCTATGCCAACATTACCGTCATTTTGTATTCTTACCCTTTCTAATAGGCTGGTGCCATTATAGGTAGAGAACAAAATGTGCTGATTAACCATTTGTTGAGTGATGATAGAGTTTCCACTTGCATCTCCCCCAAACAACGAACCATTACTAAAGTAATCACATAAATATTCCCTTAAATCAATGTTATCTGGCATCGAAAAAGAAAAATCAAATATTTTTTCTACATACCCATTTGTATTTACCTCATTACCGTATTTCACTCTTATGGCTTTTTCAACAGCCATTTTATCCAATCCGGCAAAGAATAATGTTTTAGTTCCATAGGTAAAGAAGAGTTTTATGGCACTTAATAAATCCAAAACCTTGTCGGGTTCGCAACGGTCTAAATCATCAATAAAACAAGTATTTCCTTTCCCTCATTTCCTTTACTATTCACTATAATTTGTTCTAATGCCTTAAACTGACTTTCAAATTCCTTTTGAGATTTATAGAAGGTTCGGTTTTCTTGAATATTCTTAAAGTATGCTTCAGACATATCCTTTCCTCTTAATCCTATGCTCCCTCCAACAGGGAATTCAACTGATGCATTCCATCCACTTAAAAAAACAAATGCGGCATCAATGACTTTTTTAAAAACTTCATCGCCCCCTGTTGTCTTTTCTCTAAAATGCTCAATAAGTGAAAGTGCTAAGTTTTGATCTTTCTCAAATTTCCATGCTTCAAAATAAATTATCACATACCGTTTTTTAATTTCTTCATCATTCATCCAATGCTTAAACATGGAGGACTTTCCACTTCCCCATGCTCCATACACAGCATACATATTATTGGTTGCAGATTCCTCACCATCATTTACAGGAGGGAAATGTTCATGAGCATGAAGCAAGAACTCTTTTATAATCTCTGCCTTTTCCTCCAATATTTCTATTTTACTTCCCTTAAGGGTTTTTAAGGCTTCATTTTTTGAATAGTGGCTCATGCTATTTGTTTTCATCAAAAGTATTTAATCCTTTAATTATGAATAGAAGAAATTGTTGAGTTTTGAAAACTTATATCATCATCCACCCCCTCCCCAAACATTCTACCTACACAATAAACTCGAACAAACTAATCGGACCTAATTCGACATGTCGAATCGCAACAAATAAGCTTATTGGGCTCAATTCAAAAAATCGAATTGAGTAAAATCACATGATTTCACTGCCATTGCATTTACACTATTGCCAAAATCATGTGATTATGCATCAATTGTAGGAAAGTGAGTTCCAAAATCATGTGATTTTGCAAACATTGCGGTTTGATTGCTCCAAAATCACATGATTTTGCTGCCATTGTAGTTGCATAAGTCCAAAATCACATGATTTTGGAACCAAAAAGTTACAATGTGTCTAAAATCACATGATTTTGCTGCCCTTGTAATTACAATGAGACCGTTGCAAAATGCAATTGGCATCATTTTTCAATATTTCGGTTATAATAATTCTTCAAACTGACCTAACTACAAATTCTTAGAATGATTTATTGGGGTTCGATTTCAGGATATAGTTTCAATATTTTGTTTTTTACGGTCAAAAGAGCATCCATTTAGCCAATTTATGCTGGTTTTACTGGCGTTCGCATAGCT
>CANJNG010000137.1 GCA_947475205.1 Bacteroidota bacterium | reverse complement strand
CAGCCCTTTTCGAGTCCACCTTTTCTATCGGTTTCGGGGCATAGCAATAGCACCGGGAATGGCACTCAGATTATCAATGGTTCTTTCCGTTTCTTTATGGTGGTGAACAACTCCGGCCAGGACGGCAGCTTTAAATTAACTACGAATTTTTAAGCCCCCGGCCTTTATCGTGAAAAAAGCGAAGCAGTATTGCTTCGCTTTTTTTATGCTTTTTAGCCAAATATCTCCTTAAAACGTAGCGTGATCAAATTGCAGTTTGAATTAATCCGCGTTGCGAAGAGTTTATCCGTAAAATCAAGCATTCCATTCTTCCATTCGCTGGGGGCAAACGTAATGTAAGCCCAATTCGATAACCTTTCATCAAATTCCTGCCTCCTGGAGCTTCAAAAGTGTGGGTAAAGGTGGCGGGGGTAAACGCTAAAGGGGTATTATTCCGCTGCCTTAAGCGTGAGGGTGCTGTAAGCGGCCTTGTCCATTTTGAGAAACCGACCTTAGCGTGTGAAAGGGTCGGTTTTTTTGTGCCTTATAGTTTGTAAGGGTGAAATTTGCAATTTGTCATACCCCAATATTACTTCACATGAAGGACTTTTCGGCTAAGTACCTTCGTGTTTGTAGAAATGGCAACACCATAAACCCCTTGCGACAAGCCAAGTTTTTCGGCATCGATGGTAATACTGTTTTGTCCGGCTTTGAATTGGCCTTCGGCAAGTGTAATAACTCGTTCATGCAAATCGGCAAGACCAATATTGAGGTATTCGGGACTAGCCAGTTCAAAATTAAGCTGGGTAACTTTGCTGAAAGGGTTCGGGAAAACGTTGATATTTGAAATGGGCGATGGCAGCGATTTCGGAATTTCCTTTACGGAATTCACTAAAGTGGTGTCAGCAGTTTTTATAAGGGTGAAATGGTCGATGATTTCGCCATTTGCATTTAGGTGGCGGCCATCAATCCGGTTATCTAAAATATCTAACACTAAAGAACCAACGCAGGAATCGCAGCCATAACCGGCTTGCATCACTGGGTGAGTTAAGCCAGGGGCAGTTTCGCTGCTACCCGAATTTCCATTCACCACATACAGTGTGCCTTTGTTTGCGTGACTTCCTGCTGTAAATTTGTAATAGGCTTCACCCAAACTATCCACTCCCGAGCCGTTGTTTACTACCATAGTTTGAGCATTGAATGAATTTATATCACCATAAAAGCCTTCTACTAATTTAGAGCGTTCATAAACATGGCTATGTCCACAAACCACCATATCTACATGGTGTTGTTCGAGAATGGGCGTAATATTTTCACGCATAGCCTGCATGTACACTTCCCAAGCGGCATCGGCTTGGTGGCTGCCATCTGTATAAGGCGGTTGGTGGAAATATACAATTACCCAAGGTTGGGTGTTGGCCGTTAAATCGGCGTGAAGCCAATCGGTGAGTGGTGAAGTGGAGAAGGATGAAAACAGGTTTACGCCAATCCAATCATTGGAAGTACTTAGCAACGACCCTAACTCAGAATTAAGCGAAACAAAGTGTGTGTTTCCATAATCATAAGAATAAAACAATTCGTGACCTGTTGCTAATCCACCACATTCGCCATTGCGGGGTACTTCCACCAAGTCTAAATAAGGGCCGTGGTGGGTTAAAGGTGCAGTGGGAGCAGTTATGGGCGAAATACTGTTATAATCATGATTGCCGGGCGAAGGCATAAAAGGCATAAAAGTAAAAAGGCTGTCATAGCCATAAACGCTGTCGAAAACCTGATTTTGAAACTCAGCATCGGTGCCGTCCTGATAGGCATTATCGCCAAGCCAAATCCAAACATCAGTTTCAGAAGCTCCGGGGTAGTGCATATATGAATTTCTTACGGCGGCCTGTTTATCGTTTCCTTTACCAAAGTCGCCTATTCCCCAAACCCGAATGGGCTGCACTGTGCCGGGCATTGGCCAAGTTTTGAAACGGTGAACTTCATCACCGCCTTCAACTATGTTTCCGGCATCGTCGGCTACAGCATAATAATAGGTAGTGGAATTTTGAAGTCCGGTGATTTTTACAATATGGTTGTTGAGCAAGGCGGTGCTATCTACCGTATTGGTGAGGCTACTTGGGCTTGTTCCCCATTTAATGTGCGAAGCTGTTAAGGAATCGGTTCGCCACATAACTTTTATACTATTCCAGTTAGGGCTTTGCAAATATGGACCTCGAATAATGCTTTGCGAAAAAGTAATTGTGCTGATTAAAAGTAAAGCAATTGCTGGGATTAATTTTCTCATGGTATTCAAGAGTTTGTTTAAAACTGATTTTAGAATTCAGTTTGCAATTGTATGAAAAAATGGCAAACAACATTACCTAAGGGTATAGATTAAGCCAGTAGCTTAATGGAACTGGGTTAAGGTTAAATGTCAATTATACATTTACCACCTTAAATACTTAAATGCATCAGCGTACAACAGACACAACTATGCAAAGGCTACTTCCTTTTGTCCCATCCTTCTCAGGTGAGCAACATGCGAAGCTACGGCCTTCCATACATTAGGATATTCGATATAGTTTATATTGTATTCCTTACAAAGCTGTTTGACTATCTTGCTTATTTCGGGATAGTGGACGTGCGAAATCTTAGGGAATAAATGATGCTCAATCTGAAAATTCAACCCGCCCGTAAACCATGACACAATTTTACTTTTTGTAGCAAAATTGGCCGTAGTTCTTAATTGGTGCAATGCCCATTCGTTTTCCACTTTACCGTTTACGTTGTTCACCACCGGAAAATGGGTGTCCTCTCCCGTATGAGCTAATTGGAATACAATACTAATTAATATCCCCGTAAATAAGGTGTAAGACAAGAAGCCTACAATCCAAGGCGTAAATCCCACTATATAAATTGGGGTAACTATAAACAGAATCACATGAATAATTTTGAAAGCCCAAAAGCTGAGGTGGTTGTTAAATTTCATGGTGGGCATAGGCATATCGCCAATCTTTTGGGTGAAATACTTTTTGTAATCGGCAAAAAATACCCAAAACAGATAAAACAAAGAATAAGCCGCAAGAAAGTAAATGTGCTGAAAGCGGTGGATTTTATAACGCTTCTGCGTTTCGCAAAGCCGCAGAATGGGTTTGGTATTTATATCATCATCAACACCCTCAATATTGGTGTAGGAGTGATGAATTATATTGTGTTTAGTTTTCCAGAAATGCACATTGGCTCCCAAAAAGTTGAGCGAAAGCCCGGCCAGAGTGTTCATGAATTTCTGTTCGCTGAAACTGCCATGAGCCCCATCGTGCATAATATTAAACCCGATAGCTGAGGTAAGCAAACCAAGCACTATACATTCAGCAATACTAATCACGGCATAATCGGAAGTAAAGAATACCAAATGGGTATAGGTAGCAATAAAGCTAATCAGCAAAATAATGGCCTTGCTGTAAAGTTTAAAGTTGCCAGTTTGCTTAGCCTGTTGTTCAGTAAAGTAGGCATTGGTGCGTTTACGTAATTCTTTGAAAAAGCTATCGCCGGTAGTTTGAAATTTAGGAGTTATCACGAGTATTCTTTGGATTTAGGCAAAGGTAACCCAGTGATAAAACTTAGGCGGCACAGTTGGTAAGACTTATGCTTTTTTAACGAAGTGGAATATGTTGCCTGAAAGCCGCCCTCTACTTCTTCAAACTTTCAACAAACGTTGTAACCGCAGCTATTTCGCCGGGTTTGCTAAGCATATTTTGATAAGATGGCATCACTGATTTCCCCAAGGTGATAATCATAGCTTTTTGTTCAAAGCTCATTTGACTTTTCGTTAAATCGGGTGCACCTTGAAGGCCTGCATTACCATCAACACCATGACAACGTTCGCAGTTTACCTGATAGATAGCCGCCCCATGCTTCATAGCATCGTAGCTTGGCGATTGCGGGTCGGTAACCACATTTTCGAAAGCTGGTTTGGTAAAGGTTAAACTCTTGCTTTCGGCCACACCAAATGCATAAAGCAATAAGCCTACCGAGGCAGCCATAGCCGCTTTGTTTTCCTTCTTGATTCCCACAATAGCTAAGGGGATTGAAGCTAAAACCACTATAATTTTCACTATTAGCCATGTTTCTATTTTCTCTACCTGCGTTGTAAGATAAACTCCGGTAGCCAGAAAAATAAAACTAATCACCATTTCCGGAATTTTAGTCCATTTTGAGAATTTGCCCAACTCTTTTTTTCTATCAGTAAGTAAATAATAGGCCTTTACTAAATAGATGATAAGAAAGAGTGTAACGCTTAAAACGTGGGTGTGGAGCATTCCAGTGTGCATAGTGTTTGAAATTTGGGGCTAAATTAGGTTTCAATTAATAATGAAGAATTAATAATTGATAATTCTTGACGGGTACATTATTTGAACCTCATTAGGGACTTATCATTTACTTTCGTAATCATTCTATTTCGTAATTACCACGATGTGTATTAATGTTTTTAGCCTCGGAAACCATCCTAAGTATCGGTTTATACTGGCGGCCAACCGTGATGAATTTTATAAACGCCCCTCACTTCCCATGGGTTTTCATCACCCTTCGGGCAAAATTCTTTCGGGAATAGATTTAGAAAAAGGAGGAACTTGGTTAGGACTTTCCACCTCGGGGCGGTTTGCCATGATTACAAATTACCGAGATCCGGCTCTCATTAAACCCGATGCCCTTTCGAGAGGAAATCTAGTAATGGATTACTTAGCCGGAGAAATGGAGGCCGAGGAATATCTCCGGCAGATTAGCCTTGCTGCAAAGAATTATAATGGGTTTAATTTCATTTTAGGAAATTTGGACAACAACCCCAAACTGTGGTATTTCTCCAACATTTCGGACGAAACCGTTAAGATACCCGAAGGAATTAACGGAATAAGCAATGCTTTTCTAAATACTCCCTGGCCTAAAATGCTTCGGTTCAAACAGGCTATGCAGACAGCCATTACGGGAGCCGACATCAGTTCCCAATCTTTACTTAAAACCTTACTCGACCAGCAAAAAGCCCCTGAAAATGAATTACCTCAAACAGGTATTCCACTCGAATTGGAGAAAGTTATCTCGTCTATTTTTATTGAAACGCCCAATTACGGAACAGTTTGCTCCACCGTAATTTTGATTCAGCACGATGGCAAAGCAGAAATAGCCGAATATGTCCATCAACCTCAAAAGACTGAATCACACTTTACCCTTAATTTATGACATTCAACCACGGATTTAAAACTAGCAGCATACTCAACACATAAAGTGCCGCTGCTTGCAGAAAAAACACAATCCCCCAAAACTCAGCCGGAATATGTGTAAACTTAGCCAGCAGAGCCGAGTCGCCAGCTTTCTTTGGTTCTGTAAAGCTGAGTTTAAGAATTACGAAGGCCGAATAAAGCGATTCGGAAAGCAAACAGGAACTTATCAAACCTACATAAAATAAGGAAGGGATAACCTGATGGTAATAAATTAGCAAAGCCATCGCCACAATTTGAAGCAAAACCCAAATAATCCCGAATAAATTCCGCACCCAAAAAACCAAATTCACAACGCAGATTGGCAGCATACAATACAATATAGGCTGATAATGACCTTTACTAATTAAATACATAAACAGCAAAGCCATCAGCGAAGCACCAAAATATCCGGCCAGCGAAGTGAGTATATTCGTAAACCTATTGCCGCCCGAAATCAGTGCTGAACCCGATAAATTATGATTGAGCTCTATCCGCATAATTTGCTGACTGAATACTAGAGCACAAAAAGCATGACTACTTTCGTGAATAAGCGTGCAAACCGCTCTGAAAAACACCCCAATATAGGGAAGCCGTACCATCACCAATCCGCATAGAATAAGCAATAGGTTTAGCCATTGGGTGTTTATTTGCATGTATAATTAGGATTGGAACGCTAATGACGCATCGGTGAAACCTTCTTGGCTACTTTTAGAAACAAACTCAAAAGACAAAAATGAAGCTAATTAAAGCGAATATTGTTGGCGTGTAATTAAGTTTAATGAATTAAAATTGGTGATTATTTGCTCAATTAGCGTCATTAGCGTTCCCCTTTTACTATTCCTTTATTTTCATCAATTGCTGCAAATCGAGCGGACGGCTCACACTTATAGGGAATTTTTTTGAAACACCATACGCACCCGCTTTTACCTTTCCTTCGAGTTTAAGTTCAATGGGTTTATTCGAAAACAAAGCCGAAAGATTTGGCATAACCTGAGCCAGCAGATACTTGAGATCAGTTTTAAGAAAAAAGGGATAAATTTCCTCAGAGTTTTTAGCCAGCACCACCTTCTCTTTCGAAATCGCCTTACCCACCAAATTCCCGTTTACCGAAATATCTAATTCATATTTCTTAATCACAATCTTGCAATCGTTTGGGTTATTAAATTTTAAATTCAGTTGTAACTCCACCTCCTGAGCATTAGCTTTATTTATTCGGTAACTCTCAAAACCTCCAAAAGTTGGTGACTGAATTTTGCACGAAAACAAAGTGATTGAAATGAAAAACAAGCAAAGCAACTGTGAGAGTGAACGCATATTTATAAAGTAATGAATCCACAAAGATAAGCGAATGAAGAACGACAAGGTGAATGTTGGACTTGGCGATTGGGTTAAGCGAGGACAGTAAACCTACTTCCCTTCCAGTATCTTTCCTATTTCGGCAACAATAACCTGAGTAGCTCCGGCATTTTGCTCCACATATTCTTTGGCAGCTTTGCCTTTCTTTGCCCGTTTTTCCGGATCGGAAAGTTTTTTGATGATTTTCGGGAAATCTTCTTTTTCTACCACTGGAATGGCAGCCTTCAAATCTACCAAACCTTTGGCCTCTTTGAATTTTTGGTAATGGGGACCAATAATTATCGGAACGCCCCACACGGCTGGTTCTAACACATTATGAAGACCCTTTCCAAAACCACCGCCAACGTAAGATACATCAGCGTATTTGTATATTTTGGATAGCTTGCCAATGGTGTCAATGATTAGAATCTTAATATCGGCAAGGTTTTCAGGAGCAGTGGAGTGCAACACGGCTTGCCCTTGGCATTTTTCCATCAGACTGCTGAGGTGTGCCGGTTGCACTTCGTGTGGAACAATCACCACTTTCCAGTCATCATTACTTAAAAAGTAATCTAATATCAAATCTTCATCGGCTTCCCAAGTACTGCCCGCAATAAAGCAAGGCTTTTCGCCTTTAAAAGTTGCAATTTCCTGAAACTTTACGGGTTGCGAAGCGAGGTCTAAAACCCTGTCGAAACGGGTGTCGCCGGCCACAATAGCATTATTTATTCCAATGTTTTCCAAGAGTTGTACCGAGTTTTTATCTTGAACAAAGTAATGATCAATGGTTTTTAGTACATCTTTAAAGAACTGCCCGAAGTCCCAAAAGTAAACTTGGTTCTGACGGAAAATGGCTGAAACCGATACAGCCGGAATCTTTCGTTTTTTCAAACCAAAAAGAATATTTGGCCAAAATTCGTACTTCACAAAAACGGCTAATTCAGGCTTTACAATATTTAAAAAACGATTGGCATTATCGGCTGTGTCAAGCGGTAGGTAGGAAACAATATCTACTTTCTTATAGCTCTTCCGTACTTCGAAGCCCGATGGAGAATAGAAAGTGAGCAGGATTTTAAATTCAGGGTAGGTTTCTCTAAACCGTTCAATTACAGGACGACCCTGTTCAAATTCGCCCAACGATGCACAATGAAACCAAACATAGCGGTCGGTTTCAACGATGATGCCTTCGAGATTGGCAAAAATAGCCTTCCGTCCCCTCAATAATCGGCGAGCTTTAGGATTGAAAAGAGCTGCCACACGAATTAAAACTCCGTAAATGTGAATAAAAAGGTTGTAAAGTTTCAGCGACATTTTAAAGGGCAAAGCTATTGAAACACTTGTATCTCCATTTATAACTACAAATGAATAATTACACAGTTATCAACCAGTACATAGTACTAACTACCTAATACTTTCTACCCAAACTGAATACTATTTTCCCTACTTTTGTTTATTCTTTAAAAATTCAGGAAACCCCCAAATGCTTTCCAATCAACCCGCCTTTGCTTTTTCTACTGCACTATTACCCAAAGAAGAAACCCTCGAAATAGGTCGGAAAAGCCAATCTCTCTACATAGGTTTACCCAAAGAAACCAAGTTTCAGGAAAACAGGATTGCCTTAATTCCTGATGCAGTTTCTCTGTTGGTAAACAATGGCCATCGGGTTGTAATTGAAACTGGAGCAGGATTGAACTCCAAGTTTGAAGATAGGGAATACAGCGAGGCAGGTGCCGAAATAAAATACGACACTTCAGAGGTGTATAAAGCCGATATAATTTTAAAGATAGCCCCACCATCACTCGAAGAAATTGAGATGATGCAGCGAAAACAGGTGCTTTTTTCGGCTTTGCAGCTTTCGGTTCAACCCGATGATTTTTTGAAACGTCTTTTAAGTAAAAAGGTGTCGGCTATTGCCTTTGATTTTATTCGCGACAAAGAGGGGGTTTACCCTTTCGTTCGTTCGATGAGCGAAATTGCAGGCTCCACTTCCATCCTTATTGCAGCTGAATATTTAAGCAGTGCCCGGGACGGACGTGGAATGATGCTGGGCGGCGTGGCCGGAATTCCTCCCACTCAGGTTGTGATTCTGGGTGCAGGTACAGTTGGCGAATTTGCTGCCCGAGCTGCTATAGGTTTAGGAGCAACGGTTAAGGTATTTGACGATAGTCTTTACAAACTCAGCCGTATTCAAAACGACCTCGGACAACGTATCTATACATCTATTTTTCAACCCCATATTTTGGCTCAGGAACTTAAAACTGCCGATGTAGTGATAGGTGCTGTGCGGTCCAGACTGGGGCGTTCGCCTGTATTGGTAACTGAAAAAATGGTGAGCGATATGAAACCAGGCGGCGTAATTATAGATGTGTGCATCGACCAAGGGGGGTGCTTTGAAACTTCAGAGGTAACAAATCATAGCAAACCAACCTTTGTAAAGCACGGCATTACTCATTTTTGTGTACCTAATATTGCCAGTCGGGTGTCCCAAACGGGTTCAAATGCGTTGAGTAATCTATTTGCACCAATGCTACTTAAGATGGGCGAAAATGGGGGGTTTGAAACCATGGTTCGCAACGATAAAGGAATCAGAAGTGGAATTTATATTTTCAACGGAATATTAACCAACAAATACTTGGGCGACACTTACAAGATTCCTTATAAGGATATTAATTTGTTGATGTCGGCATTTTAATGCAGGGTACGGTTGTAAAATCTACAGGAAGCTGGTACAGGGTAATGCTTGAAACCGGTGCCGATGTTCAGGCAAAAGCCGGAAATAATCTTCGCTTAAAGGGTTCTAAAACCACCAATCCAATTGCGGTTGGCGATAAGGTGAATCTTAATGTGGAAAGCGTTGACGGCGTCTCAATTATCTACGAAATCCTTCCCCGAAACAATTACATAATCCGCCGTTCGGTGAATTTGAGCAGGCAGGAACAAATCATTGCCGCAAATATCGACACTGTGTTTGTGGTGGCAACTATCGCCAGCCCACGCACTTCACCGGGCTTCATAGATCGTGTGCTTTGTACTGCCGAAGCTTATAAAATTGATGTGGTGATTGTGTTGAACAAAACCGACATTTACACTCCTGACGAAACAGAATTGATGAATGCGTATGCCTATCTTTACCGAAGCATTGGATACAAAGTGCTTACTGTTTCGGCCACAACGGGTTTTGGTTTGGAGGCACTTAAAAGCGAGATGAAAGACCGAGTGAGTTTGTTTACCGGGCATTCGGGCGTGGGGAAATCGAGCTTGCTAAATGCAATATCGCCCAATCTGGATATAAAAATTGGGAAGATTTCGGATGTGCATCAAAAAGGAACGCACACCACCACCTT
>CANJNG010000136.1 GCA_947475205.1 Bacteroidota bacterium | reverse complement strand
GCCCTTCTCGCGACCAATCCGAGCATAAAAAGCAATGTGAAGCAGCAAATCGCCAATTTCCTTTTTTACATTTTCATAATCTCCATCTAAAATGGCATCGGCCAATTCATAAGTTTCCTCAATCGTTAGTGGACGAAGTGTTTCTATGGTTTGTTTTTTATCCCAAGGGCATTGCTCGCGAAGTTCGTCCATGATGATGAGCAATCGTTCAAATTCGGCTTTTTCCTTTTCGTAATTTTTGGTTGTAGGGGAGAGGGTTTGCATAAGTTTTTGGCGAAATTAAGTGGAAGAAGTTAGCAATGGTGCTATCCTAAACATCATCGTAAAAGTAAATCTTAATTTGGGCCACATCACGCAATAAATCTATCTTTTGGATAGTATATCGGTGCACCTTTACCCCAGCCCTGGTGCTTAAATCTGACATCAACTCGGTGGATTTATCAGCTTTAATGAGTTCGATGTTTTCGTAAAGCACAATGTTGGTAGATTCCTTACGCATGATGTGTTTGCTTTCGAGCAAAAACGTAATGATGAGAATTACCACATTTATTCCGGCCAAAAACAAGTATTCATAATTATCTTCAGCATCCTTAATCTTCGTCACTGCTGACACTAGCCCAATTGCAATAGTCAAAAACAGGTAGGTCATATCCTTTATCGATATGTCTTCGGTTCGATACCTCAGCATGCTGAATACGGCAAATAGCCCAAAAGCTGCCCCCATGGACAAATCCACTTTATTCAGCAAAAATGAAATCAGGAAAATGATGAGATTGAAGATAAAGAAGGTAAAAAACAACTCACGGTGCTTATAGGTTGGATAATAAATCCCCCTCACCAAAATAAATACGGCAGCCATATCAATTACTAGCCTCCATCCTATTTTAGAGGTAATTTTATAGAGGGAGGCTAGGCCTGATGTGGTTGTTTCTTCGCTAAGAACTTGCAGTAGAGTCATTGTTTAATAGGTTTTTTATAGAATGTATTTTTGGTTTAAAACTGTTTTTCTTTACGTTGGGATAAGTTAAGGCAATTCCCAAGCAATATTTGCTAATGGAGCCTTCCCTCAGATGCAATTTCTTCATTGTTTCGATAAAGGGCGAATAGGCTTTGCCATCTTGCTTCACTTCGGCTATAACCAAGTCGTGATGAATAATTGACGAGCCATCCCTCTTAAATTCTAAATTCAAATCAATGGTTAATCGCTCGGCAGAAGTTTTGTTTACTAGGGTAATCCGGTTATAGTTTACCCAGATTACAGGTTTTAAGTCGCTACTTTGGTAGGGAGTTTTATTGTGGATGAAGTTTTGCTGCTGCTCCTCATTAAACTCGTAACAAACGGCATTTTGTTTGATTCGGGTTTTAAACGTCCTTCCTTTATTGTTCTTAAATTTCACTTCCAGAAAACCAATTTTGCTTTCCACATAGGTTCGGTGTCGTACTTTATATCGGTTTAGCTTACCGCTATGGTGCAAGTGGTAAAGCAATAAATCAACAGTGTCAAAATATAAGGTTTCGTATCTGTTTATCCTTACGCCTTCGACCACCAAAATGCTGTATTTATCTTGGATTAAGCTTAGAATTTCGGTTAATCGTCCATAAGGGAATGTGTATTTTGTATCTGTTCTGTCCATTAACTTTACGTTATCCATCTCGGCTAAGCTAATTGGAGCAAAAGAAGAAAGATTGGTTTGGATAGCGGGCAGCATTCGGGAAGAAGTGTTTCCTTATTTGAGGAAATTGTTAAATTAACATCACAAAAATACTAAGAAAGTGATTGTTTGACTGAACAAAAGGCTTAAAGTAGTGGAAAGTAGATTATGGTAGCGGTTTTAATAAGCTTAATATGGGATACAAAATCGTATTCCCTCAAACAAAAAAAGCCCGCCATAATTGGCGAGCTTTTAAAGTAGTTCGTGGATCCGGAGGGAGTCGAACCCTCGTCCAAACATTCGGCAACAAAGCTTTCTACATACTTAGCCTACTAATTGATTGTCGGGTTGAGTTAGGATAGCGGCGACCTTGCCCAACCTTATCCTTTGGTGTTTTGCCCTGGCTCAAAGGTGTCGGCCAATGGCTATCCCCGTGGGGTTTGATGCCCTGTTGCAGCAAGCTAAAGGGAGAAACCCGCTGCTGGACAAATGGTGTTAGTACCTAGTACTAAGCAGCCATTGCATAGGAATATTCTCCGTATGCGAAGTTGAAAGCTGGGATTAACGTGTCACACTAACAACACACGGTATGCTTACAATGTTTCCTGGATGCTGTCAAAACCAGTCGGACCCAAGATTGAGAAAGAACTAAGGCAAAGGTAAACAGGTTATGTATGGACAATTAATAATTAACAATTAATAATTTGAGAACAAGTTAGAAAGGCCATTGGAACGCTAATGACGCTAATTTGGCCAATTATCAAAAATTTAAATGCAGTCTTTCAATTCGCTTGATTGGTGTCATTAGGGTTCCAAAACACCAAAAATTAATGCAAATCAGCAGAAATGAGCCTGATAAACTCACTGCGGGTGCGGTCTTCAAGAAATGTTCCTGTAAATGCTGAAGTAGTGGTAAATGAATTTTGTTTTTGGACTCCCCGCATTTGCATACACAAGTGAGCACATTCAATAACAACTGCCACTCCTTTGGGTTGCAATGTTTCCTGAATGCAATCACGAATTTCGTTAGTGAGGCGTTCCTGAACTTGCAATCGGCGAGAAAAAGCATCTACCACACGAGGAATTTTACTTAAACCCACAATATGACCATTAGGAATATAGGCAATATGGGCCTTTCCGAAAAATGGTAACATGTGATGTTCACACAGGGAATAGAGTTCTATACCTTTCACCAATACCATTTGGCTGTAGTCTTCCTTAAACATAGCCGAACGTAATATTACCGCAGGGTCAGTGTCGTAGCCCGAGGTAAGAAATTGCATTGCCTTTGCGGCTCGTTCGGGAGTTTTGAGCAAGCCTTCTCGTTCAGGAATTTCGCCTACATGCCGCAAGATATCGAGATAATTTACAGTGAGGTTACCCGTTGATTCGGGATCAAATTTGTCGGTTTTTTCGTAGCCTTTGTTTGTTTTGTTTTTACGTTCGGTCATAACTAAGTTTCAAGTTTTAGGTTTAAAGTTTAAAGTTGAAAAACCGTTAAACTTGGAACAAAACAAATTGACGGGAACTAAGTTTAAGCTGAAAAGGATTTATTTCTTTTTCTTAAAGCTCCAGTATATCTTAAATCTTGCCACTTCAGTTCCATCGGACATTCGTCCAATCGAAACGCATTCAGCCGTAGCTCCTTCTCCGGTCCGGATAGTTTCTTCAATAGCTGCTTTGATTTTATCGCCATCCTCGCAAGTAAAGGTGGTTAATGAAATGGCCTTTTTGGTAAATTGGGCTTCAATCCCACCAACTAATAAAGAAACCTTTTCGCCACTGTTGGCAATGTGCAACATGCCTAAAGCACCCGCAGTAAGCTCCGCAGCCATTGCCTCTGCAGCAAAATAAATAGAATTAAAAGGGTTTTGAGTTTTCCATCCCATTGGCATAGATGCCCGGCATGTCTTACCATCCAGGTATTCTACCCGCATTCCGGCAAACCATCCTAAAGGAAGTTTTACAAATAGCCAAAAAGCAAATTTGCTTTTATTTAATAGGTTTGAAACTAACTTTTGAGCGTTCTTGTTAAGTACAATTTTATCTTCCACGGCAATTTTTTAATTTAACCGCAAACCTAAATGTATTTTGTAAATCAACAACATGTTTTATTTAAAACTAAAACTTGATAATTTAATATTAGTTAGGATTGAAAGGGAATTGCATTTGGTTTTAAGTTAAATGAAAATTTTTAGTTTTCAATTTATCTTTTTCTAATCGCACCTTTATCAAATCTTGTATTATTGCGGTATGGTTCATATAATTGGTAAGCAAAACACAGTATTCAATCATTTTCTAGCCGAAATTCGCGATGAGAACATTCAAAAAGACCGAATGCGATTTCGCCGAAACATAGAGAGAATGGGCGAAGTAATGGCATACGAGATTAGTAAGACATTCGATTTTGAGGACAAAGAAGTAAATACACCGCTGGGGATTGCCAATATTCCATTGATTACCCAGCAGCCTGTGATTGCAACTATTCTACGTGCCGGGATGCCGCTTCATCAGGGAGTATTAAACTATTTCGATCAAGCTGACAATGCATTTATTTCTGCTTATCGGAAGCATCATAAAGATGGCAGTTTTGATATCAAGCTGGAATATGTTTCAAGTCCAAATCTCACTGATAGAACGCTAATTCTGTGTGATCCAATGCTTGCAACAGGGGCATCTTTAGTTTTGACATATAAGGCATTATTGGAAAAAGGTAAACCAAAGCATACCCACTTAGTTTGTGCCATTGCCAGTCAATACGGTATTGATTATGCTAAAAAACATCTTCCGGCAAATGTTACTATATGGGCTGGTGCTGTGGATGAAGAACTAACTGCTCATGGCTACATCGTACCCGGTTTAGGCGATGCGGGAGATTTGGCTTATGGGACTAAGGAGTAATTAATCTTGGTTCAAAGTTTTTAGTTTGTTAATGTTTTTCCTACTGCAATCTGAAATTACGTTAAAACCAAACCTTTACTGCTTATACAGCGTTATATTTGTGTTATAAAGATAATGTTAGAGTCGATTCTAAAAATTTTATCGGTGGGTTTGATGAGTGGGGTGAAATTTGTTGCCGCTATTCCTATTGCACTTGCTTATGGCTATAATTATTTTGAGACATTATCGATTACCAGTTTAGGTGGGTTAATAGGAGTATTTGTTTTCTTTCAAATTAGCAGGATTATAACCAATGTTCTCGAGAAGGGTAATAAAAGGGTAAAAGAAACTATTATTCATCAGGCTGAAATTCAACACAAACCTCTTCCAGAAAAGAAAAAGAATTTCACATGGAAAAATAAACTAATAGTTCATACTGTTCGCCGTTTTGGATTAGTTGGAGTGGCATTAATTACCCCAATTTTATTGTCTATTCCTGTTGGAACGTTTATAGCGTTTCGCTATTTTCACAATAAAAAACAAGTGTTAGCCTATTTGAGTATGTCCGTTTTATTTTGGGCAGTAATACTTTCCTCACTGACCCTATTTTTCTAATTGTCTATCTATTTAGGCAGCAGGACATTTTTTGCAGCGTTTTCCGCCTCCCTTATAGCTTTTACAACACTTCTTCTTCTTTTCGCAGCTATCAAAGCAGGGACAATTTTGAAAAATAGCCTTTAATTCGGCTATCTGAATTTGGTTTATAGGACTGTTTTGTTGCATTACGAAGTGCAAAGTTAAACGCTATTTAGAATCGTTTTAAATAAAAAGTAAAGAATCCTCTTTTTAGGGTATTCGCAATTTAGCAACTCCATACATTTATGCACAAAAAGGCCCCAACCATAAGGCCGGGGCTTTTACTAGTGAATAAAATCTCTTATACGAAGTGGCAAAGTACTGAACCCATCAATGCTAAGGATACAACCCAATAGCCAAGGTGGATAGCAATATATTTAAACCCTTTGCGTTCAAATAAGGCATTGATTCCTAATACTGGTAAAGCAAACGTAATTGCTCCAATAACACCATGCAAAGCACCATGTCTGAATGTGCGAAAACTATGCCCATGGATTTTCATAACTTCAATATACCAAGCACCATTTGGAGTGTTAGAATCCATGAAACTAGGGTCATCTTGAAGCATTGAGAAAAAGCCCATTTGGTGAATTACCATTCCGAGTAATGCCGCTGAAAGAAAAACACCGAACAAATAAGTAAGACCGAAAATAAGAGCCATATTGGCACCTTTCATAGATTCTTCGGTAAGTCCTGTTTCTTTCATCCAGGCATTGCCGAATACTTTTGGGTTATACCACACAAACCCTACAATAAGTGGAATGAGGGCGGTAATAAAAACGAAGTAAAAATGTGGTTGTTCCATTTTGATTTAATTAATTGGTTGGGTCAAATGTAGAAAAAGAATTTTCACAACAAAATCATTTTATATTTCTTTTTTAAGTTTAAGGGATTCATTGATAGAGTAGGAGGGAAGTTCTAAACCTTATGCCTCAAACATTCTTTTTTCTAATCCCAACCATTCAAGAGCAGTGCCATGAAGCAGCCATTCTTTTTGTTCGGAAGTAAAATCCATGCTTTTGATGAGCTTACCCGGAATTTCTTCACCAAGCGGGAAAGGGTAATCGCTACCCAAAGCTACCTTTTCGGCTCCTGCTAATTTTACTAAGAACCTTAACATATCGGCGTCGTGAACTAAGCTATCGAAGTATATTTTTCCTAAGTATGATTTTGGACTCGTTAGATTGTCTAATGCTACCAAATCGGGGCGGCAATGGTGGCCATGTTCTATTCGGCCTATTGTGGACGGAAACGAGCCGCCACCATGAGCAAAAGCTACTTTTAGTTTTGGGAATTTCTCAAATATCCCTCCAAATATCATGGAGCAGATAGCCCGACTGGTTTCGGCAGGCATTCCCACTAACCAGGGCAGCCAGTATTTCTTCATTTCATTTTCGCCCATCATTTCCCAAGGGTGAACAAAAATGGCAGCCCCAAGCTTCTCAGCTTTTTCCCAAATTGGATAAAATTTTGGTTCGTTAAGGTTTTCCTGATTCACGTTGCTGCCAATCTGGATGCCCCGCAAACCAATTTTCATGCAGCGTTCGAGTTCTTGAACGGCTAATTCGGGGGCTTGCATCGGCAATGTTCCCAAGCCAATAAAACGTTTGGGATTAGCTTTCACCACTTCGGCAATATGATTGTTCAGAAAACGGCTTAACTCCATACAATCATCTGGTTTGGCCCAGTAGCTAAACATCACTGGAATTGTGCTTAAGACTTGAACATGCACTCCGGCGTGGTTGCATTCTTCCATCCGAACATCAGCATTCCAGCAATTGTGTTCCACTTCCCGAAAAAAGGCATCGCCTTTAATCATTTTAGCATAGGTTGGCTTGTGATGTTCGAGCCTGATAAATTCGCCATAACCGAACTTCTTCCTGAAATCAGGAATATCGGATGGTAAAATGTGGGTGTGAATATCTATGGTAAGCAATGCGGACAAAAGTATAGAACGATAGATTTCTTAATTTCTCACCAACTTCATTCTACTCATCTCACCTTTATCTGCAATTTCCACAATATATAAACCAGCATTTTCAGCAGCAAAATCCACCGATACCGCTTTGCCTTGCAGATTGTTTTTTGCTAACATCAATTGCCCATTCAGATTAATTATACGCAAGTTGGCATTGGTTAAACCGGCAGGCGATGAAATCAAAAATCCGTTTAAAGTTTGGCTAAGATTTATGCTCGATGAAGCAATATCTTCCATTCCCACGGCAAAGATATTAACACAGGCCGATGTGTCGCTGCAAAAGCCTTGGGTTACTACTACTGCATAGTTTCCGTTTTGAATAGCCGTGTAATCCCGGCTAAATTCACCGGAAATTTGAGCAAAATTGTTATCGCAGTCTAGCCATAGGTAACCGGCTCCGAAAGCTGATGCCGAAATTATTGCTCCATCAAGCGTTGTATTCACATCCACGGGAGCGTTGATGGCAATTATTGAACTCGATGATGTAGCTGAACATCCTCCAACCGCTTCAGTAACTGTAACGGTAAAGGTATCGGCAACTCCAACGGTTATGGCTTGAGATGTGGAACCATCACTCCAAAGGTTACCCGTTGAATAATTAGAAGTGAGCGTAATACTGTCGCCAAAGCAAAGCGTAGTTGAGCTGCTTTCAGAAATACTTGGAACTGGAGTTAAATTTATATCCATAGCAGCCGTAGCAGTTTGTGCAGCACAGCCCGCCGAACCCGAAACGGTGTAAGTAATAGTATAACTGCCGACTAAACTCGATGCTGGTGATACTTCTCCAGTTGTTCCATTCAAACTTAAATCGGCTGAATTTGCTGTAAATGCACCCCCTGTTCCTCCGGTTATAGCTACTGGAGCCGAAGTAACGACGGTGCAATAGGCAGATTGTGCATAGGAGATAGAAGGTGGACTAGCACCGGCATCTATTGTTACCACCGTGTTTGTGGTTTGAGCCGAACAAATTCCTACAGCAGCCATAGCGTAACTAACAGTGTATGTTCCGGGTGTGCTGGTTGAAGGAGTTATTTCTCCGGTGTTAGCGTCAAGAGTTAAGCCTGAAGTTGAGGAAAAAGTTCCTCCAGATGTTCCAGTTAATGTAACGGCTTGTAATCCTGCTGTGCTGCAAAAAGGAGAGTTAGCGTAGGTTATTGATGCATTTGGTCCTTGAACAATGGTTACCGAAGCCGTGGTGGTGAAAGCTGCACAGCCGTTTGAAGCCGGAAGTGTGTAGGTAACGGTATAATCGCCGCCTATACTCAAACTAGGCTGAATAGCTCCCGAAGTCGCTCCTAATTGTAAGCCTGCCGTAGATGAATATGTTCCACCTGCTGAACCCACTCTTACCACAGGCACAGTGCCCGAAGTGCTGCAATATGGCGAACCTGAGTAGGATATTGTTGCCGATGCTCCTGTGGTAATATCTACTGTGGCTGTGGCTGAAACTGCGGCACATCCGCCCGATGCAGCAATGTCGTAAGTAACTGTATAGTTTCCGGTGGTGCTTAAGGATGGGTCAATATCGCCTGAATTAGCATCTAAACTTAATCCTGCTGTTGATGAAAATGTACCGCCCGATGTTCCCGAAATTGTTACATTCTCCACTGTTCCTGATGTGCAAAAAGTAGCACCACTATAGGCTATTGTTGCACTTGGTGCTAGTGTAATTTCTACAGTGGCTATTGCTGAAACCGCCGCACATCCGCCCGAAGGAGCAATGTTGTAGGTAACTGTATAGTTTCCTATTGAACTTGTCGATGGGTCAATATCACCCGAATTGGCATCTACGCTTAATCCTGATGTGGAGGAAAATGTACCACCCGAAGTTCCGGTTAGTGTTACATTTTCAACTGCTCCTGAAGAACAAAATGTAGAATTACTATAGGAAATTGAAGCCGTTGAGGCTTGTGTAATCACCACATTGGCTGTTGTAGAAAATGCTGCACATCCGCCCACAGCAGCTATATCATAACTTACTGTGTAATTTCCGGCAGTGCTTAATGATGGGTCGATAACACCAGTTGCTCCTGAAATAGATAAGCCCGCTGTGGAAGAATAAGTGCCTCCTAAAGTACCACTCAAAACGGGTGAAACTGTTGAAGCATTGCTACAATAAGGCGAACCCGAATACGCAATTGTGGCCGATGCTGCTGTACTGATAGTAACAGACGTAGTGGCCGTTTGAGCCGAACAGCCTCCGGCAGCAGCAATTGTATAGGTAACCGTATAAGTTCCGGCGGTACTTGTAGTTGGGTCAATATCGCCCGAAACGGCATTAATGCTTAATCCTACTATTGATGAAAATGTGCCGCCCGATGTTCCCGATAAAGTTACACTTTCTACACTTCCCGATGAGCAAATAGAAGCATTGCTGTATGAAATAGTTGCACTTGGCAATTGCGTAATTGTTACGCTAGCCGTAGTAGAAAATGCAGCACATCCGCCGGCAGCAATATTATACGTTACTGTGTAGGTTCCAGCTGTGCTTAATGATGGGGTAATATCCCCCGTTGAAGCAGACACCGTTAATCCCGATGAAGAAGAATACGAACCGCCTGTAGTTCCTGAAAAAGTAGGCGATACACTTGAACTATTATCACAGTAAGGCGAACCCGAATATGAAATGCTTGCCAATGGCGTTGCGGTTATATTTACCGCTACAGAGGTAACCTGATTTGGACAGCTTACTACCGAACTTGTGGAATAATTGATATTGTAACTCCCTGCTGAGTTAGCCGATGGGGTGAATTCGCCTGTTGAAGCGTTTATCGATAAGCCACCGGTAGCCGAAAAACTCCCTCCGGTTATTCCGGTGATGGTTGGAGTTTGGAGAGT
>CANJNG010000135.1 GCA_947475205.1 Bacteroidota bacterium | reverse complement strand
CTATTTCAGTATTTTAATGAATGATACGCTCATTGCTGCGACAATTTTGTCGCAATTATTCACTAAAACTGAGCATCAAATTCCACAGCTATTTTGCGAAATATTTATTTTCAGTAGCTGTTAATTTCGAAAGAAATACCTCTACCTTTCTCACCCCAAATTCCTCATTGGATTTTTGGAAAAACATTCTCTCTGCCTTAATTTCCAATGCCATCAATCCATTTTTCCGACAATGCCCGAAGGGATTTTTTGAAGAAATCGCTCTTTGCAGGATTAGGATTAGCAGCACTTGAATTGTCTCCTCTCGAACTTTTTGCCCGCACCGAATTAGTAAAACTTACCATTTTACACACAAATGATGTACACAGCCGTATCGACCCATTTCCGGCAAACGACCCTCGCTATCCAAATATGGGCGGTGTTGCTCCCCGAGCAGAATTAATTAAGAGTATCCGAGCCACAGAACCAAATGTACTCTTATTTGATTGTGGGGATATATTTCAAGGAACACCCTATTTCAATCTATATAAGGGTGAACTTGAAATGAAATTAATGAGCCAAATGGGGTACGATGCCGGAACGATTGGTAATCACGATTTCGATTTGGGAGTAGAAGGATTAGAAAAGCAATTGGTTTTCGCCAATTTCCCGCTACTTTCGGCTAATTACGATTTTACCGACACTGCTATGCAAGGCAAAACGCTTCCCTATAAAATATTTGTGAAGAATGGAGTGAAAGTGGGGGTGTTTGGAGTTGGAATAGAATTGGATGGTTTGGTTGGAAAGAATATGTATGGGAACACCCGATATTTGAATCCGATTGCCAATGCAAATTTTATGGCAGATAAGTTAAAGTGCGAGTTGGGCTGTCATTTAGTAATTTGTTTGTCTCATTTGGGTTTTTCGTATGAAGACAATAAAGTTTCAGATAAAATATTGGCTCAAAACAGTAAAGATATTGACATAATTTTGGGCGGACACACCCACACTTTTCTCGACAAGCCTTGGATGGAAGCAAACACAAAAAAGCAGGAAGTAATGATTTGTCAGGTGGGATTTGGTGGAATAAAGTTAGGCAGAATTGATTGCGTTTTTAAAACCAACGGAAAGCTCTTGGGAAAAGAATTTACAGAACAGAAAATTTTTAAAAAACAATAGCAAAAAGATTTTTTTTCTAACTTTTTTAGACAAAGATTTGCACTCTCAACAAAACGGTGTTGATAATTAAAGAAACGATTACTAATCAGTATATTATATAAATTTCAATCAGTCATTTTCAATGGAAAAAAACTTTCAACAGGTATGGGACAATTGTCTGCAAATATTTAAGGACAATGTAACTTTTCAAGCCTTCAAAACTTGGTTTGAACCCATAAAGCCTATCAAGCTGGAAAACAACGTTCTTACCATTCAGGTACCAAGTCAGTTTTTCTACGAATGGTTGGAAGAGCACTATATAATGTTGCTCAAAAAAACCATTAAAAAGCTATTAGGAGATAATGGTCGCTTGGAATACAGCATCATTATGGAAAACGGGTCTTCTTCTAAAAGTCCTGCTACCATAAACTTTCCGGCAAGCAATCAAAACAACACCAAGAATCAACCTGTTTCAATGCCGATTGACCTGAATGCCGGGGCAATTCGCAATCCTTTCATAATTCCGGGCTTGAAAAAGGTAAAGGTGGAATCGCAGTTAAATGCCAATTCATCGTTCGAAAACTTTATTGAAGGTGATAGCAACCGTTTGGCTCGTAGTGCTGGTTATGCTGTAGCAGACAAACCGGGTGGAACAGCCTTCAATCCACTATTAATTTATGGTGGCGTTGGATTAGGCAAGACCCATTTGGCTCATGCCATTGGTTTGGAAATTAAAGAACGTCATCCAAACAAAACTGTACTTTACGTTTCGGCTGAGAAATTCACGAACCAGTTTACCGATTCAGTTAGGAACAATAATCACAACGACTTTATGCACTTCTACCAAATGATAGATGTGTTGATCATTGACGACATTACCTTCTTTGCCGGAAAAGACAAAACCCAATATGTATTCTTCCATATTTTTAATCACTTACACCAAAACGGCAAACAGCTTATCCTCACTAGCGATAAAGCACCGGTAGAAATGCAGGGAATGGAACCACGTCTTTTAAGTCGTTTCAAATGGGGCTTGGCTGCCGATTTGCAAGTACCCGAATTGGAAACCCGTATTGCCATCCTAAAAAAGAAACTGTATTTGGCTGGTGTGGACGATATGCCTTTTGATATAATTGAATATTTGGCTTACAGTATAACAAGTAATATCCGCGAACTCGAAGGTGCTTTAACCTCTTTGTTGGCACAATCTACCCTAAACAAAAAGAACATCAGCTTGGAATTAGCCAAAGCGATGATTGATAAGTTTGTGAAGAACACGGCTCGCGAAGTATCTATCGACTACATTCAAAAGGTTGTTTGCGATTATTTCAATATGCCTATGGAATTATTGAAAAGCAAGACCCGCAAACGCGAAGTGGTTCAAGCTCGTCAAATTTCAATGTATTTCGCAAAAAGTCTTACCAAGTCATCATTGGCTACTATCGGAGCTCATTGTGGCGGTAAAGACCACGCTACAGTGCTTCACGCCTGCCGCACGGTGAATAACTTAATTGATACCGACAAGCGATTCAAAAGCTATATTACGGAACTGGAAAAGAAGATTGCCGTTTCTAACTAAGTAGAATTTCTAAAACCTTAAAGATTAGCCACAAATTCCGATTCCAGTCGGCGTTTGTGGCTAATTTACTTTAACCCCTAACTTTGCCCACGTTTTTACAGAAACATTATGATTGAAATTTCGAAGACCTACGACCCCAAGAGCGTAGAAGATAAATGGTATAAATACTGGTTAGATAAAGGCTTTTTCAGAAGCGTGCCGGACAATAGAGAACCTTTCACGATTGTGATTCCACCGCCAAACGTCACGGGCGTGTTACACATGGGTCACATGCTCAACAATACCATTCAAGATGTCTTGGTTCGTCGAGCAAGGATGCAGGGAAAAAATGCCTGCTGGGTGCCTGGAACCGACCATGCAAGTATTGCCACAGAAGCTAAGGTGGTAAACCTACTTCATGAAAAAGGAATAAAGAAATCAGATCTAAGCCGCGATGAGTTTTTGACCCATGCTTGGGAATGGAAGGAAAAATATGGCGGGATAATCTTGAAGCAGTTGGAAAAACTGGGGGCAAGTTGCGACTGGGAACGAACACGTTTCACAATGGAAGAAAGCCTGAGCGAAGCGGTAATTGATGTATTTATTGATTTGTTTAATAAAAACTTAATCTATCGCGGTTCACGAATGGTGAACTGGGACCCAAAGGCTCTAACGGCCGTTAGCGATGAAGAAGTGTATTACCGCGAAGTGAAATCAAAGCTGTATTATATACGCTACAAGTTGGATGATGGTAACGGCGAAATAGTGATAGCTACTACCCGTCCTGAAACAATTATGGGCGACACCGCGATTTGTGTGCATCCCGAAGATGAACGCTACAAAAACTTAGTAGGTAAAAAAGCCCTTGTGCCGCTTATTGGCCGGGCTATTACGATAATCGCCGACGAATATGTAGAACGTGAATTTGGTACTGGGGCTTTAAAGGTTACTCCGGCTTTAGATGTAAACGACTATGAATTGGGTAAAAAGCATAAGCTTGAAATAATTGATATTCTGAATCCAAATGCTACCCTGAACGAAAATGCTCAGATATATGTGGGTGAAGACCGATTTACGGCTCGCAAAAAGATTGCCATTGACTTGGAAGCTGCAGGGCATTTAGTAAAGGTTGAAGAGATCAACAATAAAATTGGCTGTTCGGAGCGGACCGATGAGGTAATTGAGCCCCGTTTGTCTTTACAATGGTTTGTAAAAATGAGCGGATTAACCAAACCTGCTCTCGAAAATGTGGAGAACGGAAACATTAAGTTTCATCCTCCAAAATTCATCAATACCTATCGCTATTGGATGGAAAATGTTAGGGACTGGTGCGTTAGCCGTCAGTTATGGTGGGGACAGCGTATTCCGGCATATTACATTCCGAATGGGAATTTTGAGGTAGCTAAAACACAGGAAGAAGCATTTCAGAAATTTCAGGCAAAGGGTTTCAAAGGAACATTGGCTGATGTGAAACAGGACGAAGATGTGGTAGATACCTGGTTTAGCTCATGGCTATGGCCTATTTCGGTATTTGATGGATTTAAAAATCCAGACAATGCCGATATAAACTACTACTACCCTACCAATGATTTAGTAACTGCTCCCGAAATTCTGTTCTTCTGGGTAGCCCGAATGATTATGGCGGGATATGAATACCGTGGCGAAAAGCCTTTCACCAATGTATATCTCACCGGAATAGTAAGGGATAAACTGGGCAGGAAAATGAGCAAGTCCTTAGGCAATAGTCCCGACCCGATTGAGTTGATTGAAAAATTTGGTGCCGATGGGGTTAGAATGGGGATGCTACTTTGTTCTCCTGCCGGAAACGATATTCCTTTTGACGAAAGCCAAGTAGAGCAAGGAAGGAACTTCTGCAATAAGATTTGGAACGCTTACCGATTAGTAAACTCATGGGAGATAAACACTTCTTTGCCAAATACTAATACTATCGCAATTCAATGGTTTGATGAAAAGCTAAATGAAGCCATTGCAGAAATTGATGTGAAGTTTACGCAGTTTAAGCTAAGCGAAGCCCTGATGATAATCTACAAACTTATTTGGGACGATTTCTGCTCGTGGTACTTAGAAATGGTGAAGCCCGTTTATGGTCAGCCAATTGATAAGGTTTCTTACGACAGCACAATTTATTTCTTTGAGAAACTGATGAAATTGCTGCATCCCTTTATGCCTTTCATCACCGAAGAGTTATATCACGAATTAAACGAACGCACCGAAAACGATTGCATAACCATTGCCTCAATGCCTGTTAGCACATCCACAACTTCAAACATAGTCGAACAGTTTGAATTGGTGAAAGAAGTAATTTCGGGAGTAAGAACCATTCGTAACGATAAAGGCATTTCGCCTAAAGAACAATTGGAATTGAGCATAAAAGGCAACGACGGTTTCCAGAATTTCTATGCAATAATTTCCAAGTTATCCAATATCAGTGATATTCAAATCAGCGACGAAATTCCGGCTACGGCTGCAGGTTTTGTAGTAAAAGGAACGGAGTATTTTGTGCCGCTTTCTGGGAAAATAGACTTAGAAGTCGAACGCAAAAAAATAGAAGTCGAGTTAAATTATACCCGTGGCTTTTTGGCCAGTGTGGCTAAGAAGTTGGAAAACGAACGTTTTGTACAAAATGCCAAGCCAGAAGTTATCGCTGTGGAACGTCAAAAAATGACCGATGCCGAAGCAAAGATTAAAGCATTGGAAAAGCAATTGGGGTAGGAAATTGGAATGCGTTCCAAACTATAATTTATAGTCCCCATGCAACTCCCCCTCTTCATAGCTCGCCGCTACCTGTTTGCACCCAAGTCGCATCAGGCGGTGAACCTCATTACGGGGATAAGCTTTATTGGTGTGAGTATAATTACGGCAGCATTAGTAGTAGTGCTTTCGGTGTTTAACGGTTTCGAGGGATTAATAAATTCACTCTATTCCACCTTCGATCCCGACATTAAAATTACGGCCACCCAAGGAAAGTTTATTGATTTGAATGAAAATGCAAATCTTCACAAACAGCTTAAAGCCAACTCTAAAATCCGTTTAGTCAGCTATTGCCTCGAAGAACAGGCTTTGTTGCGGTATCGCGATAAGCAATACATTGCCCGCATAAAAGGGGTGGACAGCAACTTTGTTTTCCTAACCGGAATCGACAAAATGGTGCGTGAAGGCACCGCAACGCTCCAAAAAGATAGCACTTCCTATGCTATTATGGGCATGGGCGTAGCCTACTACTTAGGAGCAGGGATAGAAGATTATTTCAGTCCCGTTCAACTATTTGTACCCAACCGCAACGCATCGGCCTCCATAAACCCCGCCGAAGCATTTTCGCAAAGCAGCATTGTGGTGAAGGGCATATTTTCGGTGGAGCAGAGTTTCGATGTGAAATATGTGCTTGTTCCCCTCGATTTTGCTGCCCAGGTTTTAAAGATGGAAGATAAAGTAAGCAGCATAGAAATTGGCCTAAAACCCGGTGAAAACGCCAATGAAATTTCCAAAGAACTTAGCATACTACTTGGAGATAAATTCACGGTTAAAACCCGTTCCGAACAAAACGAAGCCCTGTTTAAAGTATTACAATCCGAGAAGTTTTACGGCTTTCTCATCGTGTGTTTTATTTTTCTCTTGGCCGTTATTAACGTAGCCGCATCCATGATAATGCTCATCATCGAGAAAAAGAACGATACCGCCATCCTGCAATTTATGGGAGCCGACCAAACCTTAGTAAAACGCATATTCCTGAACGAAGGAATGCTCATCATTGCAGCCGGGCTCGCCATCGGTTTAGGCTTAGGCTCACTCCTCTGCTGGATTCAAACCACCTTTGGCCTCATCAAACTGCAAGATTCCGGTTCCTTCGTGGTAGATTATTACCCCGTTGTGCTCAAACTTACCGATATAGTTTTAGTAACTATCACCGTGCTTTCCATCGGACTCATAACCGTTTGGGGCACGGTGAGCGTAATGCTGAAACCAAAGAAACTGGCTAGAATCTGATTGAGTTTTATTTTTGGGAGCAGAATATTCCATCTTCCATCCCAACGTTTGGGTCCCGCTTTCGCCCATAGCCGCCTCAAATGCAGGCGGGCTATTTGGCTCAATCATGGCGAGGGCGAAAGGGAAGGGCTTTGATTGGCGGGTGATGAATACCCATTCGGGAGAATAGAAAACTAAAATTGTGTAGATGGTGGGGCTAAGCTATTTTTAAGTTTGAAGATGGCCGTAGGCCAGAGATATGAAGGGTAGCCTTGAGGCTATCAAATAGCGGATGCACGCTACGCCGACCCGGGGGGATTTTAGTTTCAAAATAAAGATAATTCAGTAAGATTTTTTATATTTCAATTTCCAAATACTATCTATCTTGTTAGATAAATAGCATTTCAATTTCCAAATACTATTTATCTTGTTAGATAGATAGCATTTCAATTTCCAAATACTATCTATCTTGTAAGATTGAAAGCATTTCAATTTCAAAATACAAGCTATCTTGTAAGATAGAGAGCATTTAAATTTCCAAATACTATCTATCTTATAAGAAAGACAGTATTTCAATTTCCAAATTCTATCTATCTTGTCAGATTGATAGCCTTTCAATTTATAAATACCCTCTATCTTGTTAGATTGATAGCATTTCAATTTATAAATACCCTCTATCTTGTTAGATAGATAGTATTTCAATTTTAAAATACTATCTATCTTGTAAGATAGATGGAATTTCAATTTCCAAATGCTATCTATCTTGTGAGAATTTATTCCTTTTGAATTTCAAATACTTACAATCTTACCCTAATTTTATTGATTTCCATCCCAAAAAAGCATTTTACATTCGTGCTCAAATTCATTTAAAAGCCGATACTAATCAATTACATAACCTTATAAATTTTATACATTATGAGCACTATTAGTCGCAAACTTCCAGCCACCAACCCCAAACGCCGCTTAGCCCTTTCGGATGCTGCCACCAAACTGGCAAATCCGGGGCCTAATGGTATAATCATCACCGGGCCTACCCAATCAAGACTCAACATCATTCATCCGCAATATGTGGGGGCTTCCAATGCGGTAAACCAGAAAAAGGCATTTTCCATAACGGCCACAGCACAAAAAAATGAGAAATTAAGAGTGCTAAAACTGCTTGTGAAGCACTATGTGGGTGTATTTAATTATGGTATTGAACGGGGTAAGTATGCAGCAGCCGAACGTGCTTTCTTTGGGATTGATGAAAATGACAGTAACCTGCCCGACCTCGGCACCGAGTCTGCCGTAAAAACCCTTGCCGAGCTAATAACAGATAATGATGCGGCAAGGGTGGCTGCCGGAGGACAAGCCATGGCAAACCCCTCCACTGCCGAAGTGCTTGCGGGGTTAAATGCATACAATACTGAAGCGGCAGCTGCCTCTGCCGTTTACGAAACCTACGATATTGCTCAAGAAGCTCTCAATGCCCTGAACACCGAAGCCGATGGAGTGATTAAAAAAGTGTGGGACGAAGTGGAAACGTTCTACAATGAAGAATCGGTGGAAAGTATGCGTGCCAATGCCGCTGAATGGGGCGTTCAATACATTTCTGTGGGCGAAACCAGCACAATAACACTCACAGTAACCGATGCTTCAGTGCCGCCCCAACCGGTAATATTGGCCACCATTACCCTCCTCGACAATGGCGTGCAAAAAACCACCGATTTAGCCGGAAAAGCAGTGTTTGAAACCTCAGTGTTTGGCCCTGCCATTGATTTTTTGATAGAATCGGATGCTCACCCCGACAAAACCGTGACGCTAAGCTATGAGCAGGGCGAGAATATGGACGAGGCGGTGCAGTTGGAGTAGTGGCCAAACGATTTCAAGTGCGATATTCCCAATCCTTAAAAGATTGAATTTGAATAGCCCCGAGTGCAATTTGGGATTTTAGACCAAACAACAGTATTCACAACCCTAACAGGGTTGAACCTAAAATGTTGTTCGACTCCTTCAGAGTCGTGGAAACACGATATGGTGATTTGGACCTGAGTTTCACTCGGGGCTATTGAGATTTGACCCTTTCAGGGTCGGGGGGTGCCGCCGAATGGGTATTCCCCCCCCCATCAAAGCCCTGCCCTTTCGCCCTAGCCCCGCCCCCAAACCCCAACGGGCTTTAATCTTAATAGCCCCGGGAGCAACTTTGGCCAAGAGTTATTTTATATTTGAAGCCAAGAGGGCCATGCCGTTCGGGTTTTTGAATCATACAACGGCATTCCCAACCCTGAAGGGGTTGAACCTAATAATGATGTTCGACTCATTCAGGGTCGGGGGTAGCCGCCGGATGGGTATTCCCACCCGCCCATCAAAGCACCTCCCTGTCGCCCTAGCCCCGATTGCAGTGGAAAGCCCGAAGTGGGCTGGCCTTGTGCGGCGGGCGGACTTGTAACGAAAAGCGGGCCCCAAACGTTTGTTTGAAATGCTAACCTATCTGCTCCAAAAAATAAAATTCTTCCATCTATTCATTAAGTTGGAAGCTTCCCTCCCACTCTGCCTATTGGGTTTAAGCGTGGGTATGATTCCAAAATTTTAAATCAGCGGTAACCCTCAACTTCTAATAACTTGTTAATTTCTTAATCCTCAAAAAGTAAAATTCCTGAATAGTTTTGTGCTTTAAAATTAAGAAAGCTATTATTATGGAACTATCTAAACTCTTTTCGGTTGCTTTAGCGTGTATTTCCCTGCTTGGAATTACAGCAAAAACCTACGCACAAACGACCCTTGCACCCGGCGATGTAGCCATTATTGCCCTAAACTCTACCGACCCCGACAAATTTGCTGTGGTGCTTTTGCGAGATATTGCGGCCAACACCGTTATCAATTTCACCGATAACGGCTTCGATTCGCCCACCGCCGGACGAAACACCGAGGGCTTCCTAACCTACACTGCCCCATCCGACCAATGTGCCGGCACTGTGTTGGTGTGGACCAACGGTATGGCGATAGCCGGAACGGGTTGGAGCAGCAATGCACCCTTGAGTTTTGCCTTCAATGTGGGCGGCGATCAGTTGTTTGCTTTCCAAGGCAGCACCGCCAACTGGACATCGCAATCGGGTATCACCTTAATATATGGTGTGCAGGTTTTGGGGAACTTTATCAGCACAGGCACGGCTTCGTCCACCACTTCATATAGCCCTTCTTCTTTGGCCGCGGCTTACAAAATGGTTTTCCCTGCTAATAATAACGTTTGCTTGAATGCAACCACTCTATCGGGCTCAGCTTCCTCCATCCTTACTTCGCTCACAACCATAACCAATTACACCCAAGCACTTAATCCTTTGTCCGTTACTTTCCCGGCTTACACCCAGTTTTCGGTTGGCGGAGCAACAGTGGCCTACAGTGCCGGTGCCTATTGCGAAACCGATGCTACT
>CANJNG010000134.1 GCA_947475205.1 Bacteroidota bacterium | reverse complement strand
TATTTGATTGAAAAATTGTTTCTTGATTTTTCGGCCACTTATACTTAAATCCGAAAAACTGAGTTGATTGGTCGCTTTTTGCATTTGGTTTGTTTGTTTGCAAATATACTTAAACTAACTGTAATTAAGTAGTTTAAGCGACTTTGTTGCTGACATTTTGTTGTGTGTTTTACGATTGTGTGTCTTGCAACGGTTTCAATATAGTCAAATTCCTCGCTTTCTAATCCAAAACACACATTATCTGTAATATTCTTATGCATTTATCAAATTAATCATGTCAAATTTTCTTTTACAAATATGGTTTTGCCTTAATCATATACATTAGTTGATTTAAAAAGCATATTATATGATTCAAATACCTTATCCGCTAGGTTAGAAAATCAATACGCAAAGCTTTTCTAACTATTTTCCAATATAAATACACAATACGTTAATTATAAAGTATAATTATATAATAAGATAATTGCATACGAAATAAATAAAATGTTATGCGATTTGTATTTTATAAAAATAAATTACTATACATTTGCATCCTCAATACATTTAATTTAAAAATTTAAAAGCAAAACCCTATAAATTCTTTCTAAAATGATACAAGAACGCAGAACCTATAATTTTAGTGACGCAAATCTTTGGGATGCAACCAATAAAGTGCTGATTGGAGCTAACAGAGATGTAACCGAACTAACCACTTATGGCATTGACCAAACAGCCTTGGATGCCTTGAATGCCCAAAACGATGCCTTCTCTAATCTGCCTACAGATATAGAGTTAAGCCAAGAAATGGCTGCCGCCACCGAAGAAAAAAACGCCAAACGCACCGAACTTACCAATTATGTATTGGTAGAAATTATGGCTCGGGTGGAATTGAAATACGGTGCCGATAGCAAGGTTTATAAGCAATTTGGAACCGGAATGATTCACAATTGTTCCGATGCCGAATTCTTTTTCGCCGTTCGCCGTATTCGCCGCAAAGCCTCGTCTAACCTCGCAAATTTGGCTTCAGAGGGGCTTTTAAATAGCCACCTTGTGGCAGTAGCTACACTTATTACTGATTTTGACACCTTAATTGAAGCTCAGGAACAGTCTATCGAAAACCGCGATGCGGCAGTTAAGGTGAGGGTGCTGGCCGGAAATGCCCAGTATGCCGTTTTGGTAAAAATTGCCAACCTCGGCAAGCGGCTGTGGCTCAGTGTGGACGAAAGTAAATACAACGATTATGTGCTTTATCCAAACCAAAATACGCCACCAAATGCACAGGTGGTGGAAACAAGCGTTCCGGCAGGCACAACAGTAAACCTATCGCTCACCGACCTCGAAACCGATATGGAAGCAACAGTGGAAACCCTCACCGCACAAGGTTTGTTTGTTTACTTCGCAGCATCACCCACCGACCTTCCGACCAACACCACCCCCGGTGCCGATGGTTGGGTTGCCGGAAATTCATCGACGAGCGGCAGCCTATCCGATGCTGGCTATTTGCCCGGTGTGCGTGAATATGCCAATGCGTATAACCCCGGCCCAAATCCGGGAAGTATTAGGGTAACGGTGGTGTGAAGGAGTGGTGGGAAATGAGTAGTGAGTAAAGGGTATTGAGTAGTGAGAGGCTACCGCCGGATGGTTCTCAATACTCATTACTAATTACTCTATACTGTCATAGTGAGAGGCTACCGCCGGATGGCTCTCACTACTCAATACTAATTACCCACTACTAATAAGCTAAATCAACCCATACAAACTACCGCCTTTCTCGCCCAGCTTATCAACCCGCTTTTCAATTTCGGGAACTTTTTCCAAGGGCGGAGCATGATGAGGCTTTATTCGGGCATCGATAATTACCGAACCCCGGCAGCCCCAATGTTTATTTTCTGTAAAGGCATCAATCCCATGAATGTCTTGTGCGGGATTGCTTCGCGTGAAGGTTACCCAAAGAAAATTATTGATTGTTTGTGAAACAAAGTCGCTGTCGTCGCAAAGAATAAGCAATGGAAACTGGCTTTGAAGCGTTGCCGAAATGCCTTTCAGTTTCTCATTTAAAAGAAAAAGTTCTTTTTCAATGTCCCCCCCCTTAAACTTGGGCGACTGAATGGCCAAAACGCCCGGCATAACTATTTTGGGATTAGAAAAACCTTCGGGCAGATTAAATTCAGCAGGTATTTCGGCAGCAAGGTTTCTGATTTTAGGTCCGGCACAAGCTATCACCACCTTTGAGCCCGTGTTCAAACCATCGCCACTGTAATCTAAAGTATCAATAGAGGTTTTGGTGTAAAAATGCAAATCCCGCTCGGGTTCGAAGCGTTCTAAAATATGTTGGAAAAATGCAGGAATGTCGTGGGTGTCGGGTGTGTTGCTTTCTTCCTTTGCAGCAATAAACAAAAACTTAGCTAAAGATAATTGGCCAGTTCCCAGTATGTGATTAGCAATTGTAAGTAGCTCCTGAGGGCGGGCAACGGGCTCATAAGGGGTGTAACGTTCGCTTCCTAAGGCTAAGAGCAAAGGATGAACCCCGGCAGCATCCACAGCATGAATTTGATGTAGGCCGGGAATCTCTGACGAAATGCCACCTCCCACAATTTCATGAATTAAATCGCCAAAACTTGTGTCTTCCTGCGGCGGGCGACCCACTACCGTAAAAGGCCATATCGCATCTTTCCTGCACCAAACCTTATGCACTTTCATTACCGGAAAGGGATGTCGAAGACTATAATACCCCAAATGATCGCCAAAAGGGCCTTCGGGTTTATTTTCGTTGGGATAGACTTCGCCCGTTATCACAAAATCGGCATCGCAACTAATGGCATATCCATCCCGATAGGCATATTGAAAACGTTTCCCGCCCAGCACTCCAGCAAAAGTAGCCTCCGAAACTCCCTCGGGCAAAGGCATAACTGCCGCTACGGAATGCGATGGCGGACCTCCCACAAAAATGGAGACTTTTAAGGGTTTCCCCAATTCATTGGCTTTGGTTTGATGAACGCCAATACCCCGATGCAACTGATAATGCAAGCCTATCTCTTTATCCTGAACATAATCATTCCCCGAAAACTGAATTCGATACATTCCCATATTGGCTTTCATAATGCCGGGCGTAACCGGGTCTTCGGTATAAACCACCGGAAGGGTAACAAATGGGCCGCCATCGTTTGGCCAATTCACAATAGGCGGAATATCGCTGATTTTTATTTCGCGAAACAAGGCATCGCCACCCGAAACCCGCTTGGGCAATGCTTTAATGGCAGAGATTCCTGTGCCTAAATACGAGAAAGGATGCTTAATAGCTTCCATAGGATTGGCTCGCAAACCTACCATCGCTTTTACGCTTTCGAGCGTATCTCTGAACAGAAATTTGCTGCGGTCTAATGTGCCGAAGATGTTCGACACCGCCTGAAACTGACTTCCTTTCAGGTTCTCGAATAAAATTGCTGGACCTTTATTTTCAAATATCCTTAAATGAATAGCGGCGGCTTCCAAATACGGATCCACTTCTTCTTTCACACGAACAAGTTGCCCGGTTCGTTCTAAGTCGAGCAATGCTGCCCGTAAATTGTGGTATGCCATTAGAGTATTCTTCCGAAAGAGAAAAGAGGTAATAGAGGGAGATTAGAGTGATAATTATCGCCGGACAAGTCCATTTGCCTAAAATTATTTCGTCCAGTCCTCCAGTTTAATGCCTTTAATCCGTTTGAATTCATTTGTATTATTGGTAACCATTATCAAATTATGTGTTACCGAAGTTACTCCAATCAAAATATCAAAATCGTCAACAGGAGTGCCAGCTTTTCTTAATCGGGCTTTCTCTTTGGCATACAGATCAAGCGAATGAAAAATGGGAACAATTTTTACGCCTTTCAAAAAATAGTCAAGTGCTATTTGATTCTTATCTTTCTTCTCGCTGTTCTCAACACCAAATTTTAATTCAGCAAGTGTAATCTCGGAAATAAAACAATTATCAGGGTCAACTTTTTCAAAAATTCTTTTGAGGTCAAATTTACCTTTTATATAGAAAATGCATATATTGGTATCAATGAGATATTGTTTCAAAGCTGTTCAGTTTTGCGAATAAAAGTTCTGCTTTTACGAATGTCGGCAATGATTTCGTCCGCAGTTTGTTCCGACTCCCATGCACCGAATGATTTATAAAAAGTTTCTTTTCTCTCGCTGAAATCGGCCTTAATAGAAAGTGAAAGCTTAGAGATAAGGTCAAGTTTTGTGCTTGGGCTTAAATTCTCAAGTAAATGAATATAGCCTTCAATAAGAGTTGTATTTATATCAATTGCTTTCATAAGTTAAGAATGTTTTATCTCGGCAAATTTAATTAATATGTAATCAATCCACAAAATACTAACTTCCTAGCATCCTTCCAATCGGCGAACTCATCAATTTGCCTTCCATTTCCTTCACTTCTTTGTCCATTGCATCGGCTTCGGCGGTTTGTTTATAAGCTCGAGACAACTGTGCCAAACGGCTGATTACCGTGAAGGCCATTTTGGGGTCATCGTCCACAAATTTTGCTTTTGCCAAGGATTTGTCGAGGTGAATAAAGTATATTAAATCATGTTTGTATTGGTCAAATAGCTGACGATTGAGTTTATTGCCTTTCTCAACATTTCCGGCACGGAAATAAGCATCCACCACCGACATAGCCGAATAGTTAAACGGAATTGCAGTTCCAGGAAGCTCTTCCATGCACTTATCCAAGACCTTAATTGCACTGTCTTTTTTGCCTTCCATTGATAATCCGTTGGCTAAGCGGGCAAACAGATTGCGATAATTTCCGCACATCCTTTCGGTTTCAGCTCCCTGATAAACTTTCGGATCCTTCATGTTGCCCCATTTGAATTTATTCATCATTAGGTCATACATTTTATTGTTGATCATAAACCCTTGCTGACCATCGAACGACTTTCTAAGAACCGGAACAATTTTATAAGCAAATCCATCCATTTGAAAATACTTCTCTAAACCCATAAAGTTTTCTTTCCCTACAGTAATAGCGAAGTAAACCGGACGTTTCCAAGCATTATGAGCTAAAATGTCAATTATGATTAGTGAATTTCGGGTGATAGCAGTTCCTTTCAAATCCCACTCAATTACCGGAAGGACTTCTTTGGCTAATTCGGGAGCTACCAATCCGTTTTTCAATACTAAGTTTGTGTCCACCTGCAAAGTGATTTTACGGGTAGGAATGTAGTGATACTGCCCAACGGAGGTAGGCAAAGTGTATTCACTTCCCTCCTTCGCCACAAACTCATCAATTATCCATTTTGCATCACGAGCATCTTTGAATTTTTCATAAACGGGTAATTGCAACCTCACCTCGCCCCGAAGTTGTTCTTCAGTAAGCGAAATAGGTAAGGCATCACTATCGTAGGCTTTTCTACGCATCTGATTGATGTACCAATCGGTGTTTAGAAGACTTAAATTCACCACCCGAACATCAGTTCGGATTCCTTCAACGTCTTGTGCATACCAAAGCGGGAAAGTGTCGTTATCGCCATTGGTGAAGATGATGGCATTTTTGTCACAACTTTCCAAGTAATCGGCAGCCAAATCGCGGGCTGCAAATCGGTTGCTACGGTCGTGGTCGTCCCAACCTTCTTTGGCCATAATGGCCGGAGCAGAAAGTCCGAGAATAGTGGCAAGTCCGGCGGCAAGCGTTTGTGGTGATTTACGGCTAATCCAGTCAAAAAGGGCGATAACAGCCAACCCAATCCAAAACGAAAAAGCATAAAAAGAAGCAGCATAAGCATAATCACGCTCACGAGGCTGGTAAGGATACTGGTTTAGATACACCACGATGGCTAATCCGGTAAGCAAGAATAATAATCCCACCACCATAGCATCATTTCTGTTGGTCTTGAATTGATAAACCAAACCAATCAAGCCTAATATTAAGGGAATGAAGTAAAATTTATTGCGGGCTTTGTTCGTACTCTGAATATACGGAATTTCATCCTGATTACCCAAGCGAGCATTGTCAATTGCCGAAACACCACTTATCCAGTTACCATCCACTAGGTTTCCATGCCCCTGAATATCGTTCTGTCTTCCTGCGAAATTCCACATAAAATAACGGAGATACATATGGCCTATTTGATATTTGAAGAAAAAGGTCATGTTCTGCCCGAAAGTGGGCTTTTTATCACCCTTTATCCCGGCTACATCTTTATAGGTGCGGACGTGGTTTTTGTCGGCACTATACATTCGGGGAAAGAATCCTGAGTTTTTCTTGTCGTATTCTGCTACCGATTTGTAGCCAACAGTTACATATTCTCCTTTAGTTTTATCTTGATAAACAATGGGCGAACCATCGGCACGACCTGTCATTTTAGCGGTATAAAAATGGCCAAAGAACAATGGGCGATCTCCATACTGTTCACGGTTGAGATAGCTCAATAAAGCAAAAACGTGTTCGGGATTGCTTTCATCAAGCGGAGTATTTGCTTTGGAACGCACCACGGTTTGGATGTAAGAAGAATATCCCACCATTAGGAATACGAAACACAAAATGGCGGTGTTCCACTCCGGTTTGTTGCGGTCTTTGGTATATTTCAAACCATAAACTACCAAAGCAATTATGGCTAAGAAATAGAAAGCTACGCCCGTCCAGAATGGCATTCCGAAACCGTTTACAAACAACATTTCAAACTTAGCTGCAAGCCAAATAATGCGTTGAATAACGCCATACTGCACAACAATAAGCAGGAGCAGCGACACAAAAAGAGCATATATAAACCCTTTGTGCGAATAATCGAATTTCTTGAAATAATAGATGATGGCTAAGGCCGGAATCGTAAGCAAATTCAATAAATGGACACCGATAGAGCAGCCCATCAAAAAGGCGATAAGAATTATCCAGCGGTCGGCATGTGGACGGTCAGCTGCTTCTTCCCATTTCAGCATTGCCCAAAACACCAAAGCCGTGAAGAACGACGACATAGCATACACCTCACCCTCAACGGCACTGAACCAAAAACTATCTGAAAAAGTATAGGCCAATCCACCTACCGCACCGGCACCAAGTATGGCAATGATTTTGGGAAGGGTGTAATCGGCCTCGGTTTTAATGAGGAGTTTGCGGCCAAATGCTGTAATACTCCAAAACAGAAACAGGATAGTAAACGAACTGGCGAGGCCGCTCATGGTGTTTATCCATTTGGCTACATCGGCGGGAGTGGCAGCTAAAAGAGAAAAGCAACGGGCGAGGATTTGGAACATCGGAGCACCGGGTTCGTGACCCACCATCAGTTTATATGAAGTAGAGATATATTCTCCGCAATCCCACCAACTGGCGGTTTGTTCAATAGTAGAAAGAAAAACGTAGGTTGCGATGGCCCAGACAGTCCAGCCTGTAATGTTGTTCAGCAGCTTGTAGCGATTCATTATTTATTAATTGCGGCAAAAGTACATTTTAAAGTTAATGAGAAAATGGTAGTTATTGTTGGATTTGAGGCCGTCTAATGGCTTCCGAATGCAATACAATTTTCAAATCTCTAACTTCATTCCGTCGAACGCCAATACGGTATTGCTAAATTCTGCTTTAGCCTCTTCCAAAAAGTAATCGATTTGTTTGTAGCGTGAAGAGAAATGCCCAATTAATAACATTTTCACCTCGGCCATTCTGGCTATTTTTCCGGCTTCGGAAGCAGTGGTGTGAAAAGTCTGCACCGCCCTTGGCTTCATATCCTCCAAAAATGTAGCCTCGTGATAGAGCAAATCCACACCATTAATATAGGCTACAATTTCAGGGTCGAAAACTGTATCGGAGCAAAAGGCATAGCTAAGCGAAGGTTTAGGGTCTTTCGTTAAAAGTTTATTGGGGATTACTGCTCCTTTAGGCGATTTCCAATCAGCACCTTCTTTTACAGCTTGTAACTCCTCAGCCGGAATTCTATGAATTTCTAAAGCATCGCGGGATATATTTCTAAGCCGGGGTTTTTCTTGAAACAAAAAGCCATTGCATAGAATTCTGTGCTTTAAAGGGAAGATAAACACATACAAGCTGCTATTTTCATACACTTGGTTGATCCCTGAATCTTTATGGATATGATAAACTATTTCAAATCTAAGTTCGGTTTGGGAATATTTAAAAATAGTTTTCAGGATATCTTCCAAACCGCTGTGGCAATAAATATGCAGAGGATTTGTTCTACCCCCTAAATGCATACTCGATACCAAACCCGGCAAGCCAAGCCAATGGTCACCGTGCAAATGGCTTATAAAAATATGGTCAATTTTTAAGGTGCTTACTTTTTGCCTGAGCAAACTGTGTTGCGTGCCTTCACCACAATCTATTAAAAAGAACCGCCCAGAAGCTTCGAGCAACTGGGCGGTTGGATTTCTGGAAATGGTTGGTGTAGCACTACCGCTCCCCAGAATGGTAAGAATCATAGTTTATTTTCTAACCTGCATTTTTTGCGTGAAAGTTTTGCTTCCGTTTGTTACGCTATAGAAATAAATGCCTTCTTTTAAGTTTGAACCATCAAATTCCACTTCGTTTACACCAGCTTTTGTATTGATGTTTTGAGTTGAAACCTCTTTGCCAAGCATATCAAATACTTTAACACCCACATTAGCAGGAGCAGGAGTATTGAAAGCGATTGTAGTGACACCACTGAAAGGGTTTGGCATATTTTGAACAACTGAGAAATCGCTTTTGCTTAAGTCTTGGATACTTGCTGAACCAGAAACGTTCATAGGGTAAGATTTATCAAATACATTTGGAGCTGGTGGAATAGCTGTGCCTACAATTGGAACTGTGCCAGGGAATGACAAATTTTGACCAGCAACAGAAAAGGAACCTTCTGTTACCGATGTAATTTGAACGTTAAATGCTCCACTTGCGGTTGGCATACCAGTTAATGTTAAGGTTCCTGATTCAGTAGAATTGTAACTGCCGTTAGTGTGGTCAAAAACACCATTAACGCCAGCCGGAAGTCCAGCTACAGTTAATATAGTTTTAGTGATTGTTGCATTTACAGTTGCAGGAATTGGCACACCAGGAATATTAGGTATTCCAAGAGTAGAAGTTTGAATATCCGCAGTAGTTGGCACAGTAAAAGAAATTACTGCGTTATAACTACCAGTAGTTGCTCCTCCCGGAATTGTTGCAGGGGTATAAATGTCAGACTGAGCGAAAACGCCCATTCCGGCAATAATTAACGCACTTGTTGTAAAGATTTTTTTCATTTTGATTGTTTTGTTTGTTTTATTTTGGGTTAAAGAATTACTGTTTAGAAATGGTCATTTTGCCGGTTAGTGTTTTATCGCCATTGCTTAGGTTATAGAAATAAGTTCCGTTTGATAAATTTGATGCATCAAAATCAATGTCGTTAACACCTTGTTTAGAATTAATGTAACTAGTATGGACAATTTGTCCAATTGTATTCAGGACATTGAATTGCACTATTGCAGGGTTTGGTGCAGTAAAATTAATTGTAGTTTTATCAGAAACAGGGTTTGGTGTATTTTGCAATAATGCAAATTTACTCACGTCCAAAATTTCAACACCTAAAGGCCCTGCTACAAGCCAAAAAGTAGGCTTAAAAAAGGCACTTACATCAGTAGTTCCATTCAATGTAATTTTTAGTGCAATATTTACATAAGAACCTGTAGCAACAGTGCCACTAAATTTAACGCACCCATAAGTGTTGTCCTGAAAGACACAATTCGGTGTATTACAGGCGTAAGTAACACTAGATGGCAAATTTTCAATAGCAGTAAGTTGTACTGAATCCACAGTAACAGCACCAAGAACTGTATTTGGAACTTTTAAAGAAAACATATCTGAAAAACCTAAGGCAGCAAAAGTGGATAATGTATCCCCCCCTCCTGGAGCAGTTCCGGGAACAGGATAAATTGGCACTGTTTGTCCCGGAGGCAAATTGTTGACTTGTGCCGTGTCGGGAATACACTGCGAATAAGCAGAACCAAACGCAGCAGTTGTAAAAAGAGAAAGTAAAAGTTTTTTCATTTTAGATTTAGATTTTTAGTTTGTGCGGCAAATGTAAAGAAAAACTAATAATTAATCAATAGTGTCCTAAAAGATTTTCTAGTTCGGAACATTTGTTGATTTGATTGGGCTACAGGGATTGAAAAAGGTATTTTCAAAAAAGAACCCCCTGAATTGGATTTTGGACAGGTTCGTACTTTGGTTCATCAAAAGGCTTGTCG
>CANJNG010000133.1 GCA_947475205.1 Bacteroidota bacterium | reverse complement strand
TTAGCGATGGAAACAAGTTTATGTGTTTCCCATCTTCTAATCAAAACAGGTTAAAGAAAAATAATTTTAACTAAAAAATTACTTGTTAAATTTTTTAGCGATGCCTACTTTTGCAAACTGTAAAATCTTTAAAATTCTGACAATGAGTGGAACAAAAATCACCGTTACGAACGGTAAAATCAACACACCAAACAATCCAATCATCCCTTTTATTGAAGGTGATGGCACGGGCGTAGATATTTGGGCAGCATCGGTGCGGGTGCTTGACGCAGCTGTTGACATAGCATACAATGGTACAAAGAAAATTGTGTGGAAAGAGGTATATGCGGGCGAAAAAGCCTTCAACCTCACCGGACAATGGCTTCCAAAAGAAACCTTAGATGTAATTCGTGAATATTTAATTGGGATAAAAGGTCCATTAACTACTCCAGTTGGTGGCGGAATCCGTTCTTTAAATGTAGCACTTCGCCAAGAGCTTGACCTTTATACCTGCCTTCGCCCTGTGCGTTGGTTTGAAGGTGTTCCTTCGCCAATGCTTCATCCCGAATACGTAGATATGGTTATCTTCCGTGAAAATACAGAAGATATTTATGCAGGAATAGAATGGATGGCAGGTACACCGGAAGTAAAAAAAGTAATCGATTTCCTAACTAAAGAGATGGGTGTGAAAAACATCCGTTTCCCCGAAACATCATCTATCGGCATAAAACCCGTTTCGATTGAAGGCTCTGAAAGACTTATCCGTGCTTCGATTGAATATGCTTTATTGCACAAAAAACCAAGCGTTACCATCGTTCATAAAGGCAACATTATGAAATACACCGAGGGTGGTTTCAAGAAATGGGGTTACGAATTGGCCGAACGTGAGTTTGGCGATAAAGTATTTACTTGGGCTCAATATGATAAGATTGAAGCTGAAGAAGGAAGTGAAGCCGCAGCAGCAGCACAAAAGGCAGCACTTTCTGCCGGAAAGTTGTTGATTAAAGATAGCATTGCCGATGCCTTCTTGCAACAAATTCAGCTTCGCCCACAAGAATATAGCGTTATTGCAACTTTGAACCTAAATGGTGACTATGTTTCCGATGCTTTGGCTGCTTCGGTGGGTGGTATCGGAATTGCTCCTGGTGCTAATATTAACTACATTACAGGACACGCAATTTTTGAAGCTACACACGGAACTGCACCTAAGTATGCAGGGTTGGATAAAGTAAACCCAAGTTCGGTGATTCTGTCAGGTGCCATGATGTTTGAACATTTAGGTTGGATTGAAGCATCTGATTTAATTTATAAAGCAATCGAACGCAGTATCTCTAAAAAACGAGTTACTTATGATTTCCACCGCTTGATGGATAATGCTACCTTGCTAAAATGCTCTGAATTTGGCGATGAAATTATTGCCAATATGAAAGTGGAAGTAGCGGCGTAATTTCGGTCTTATACTAAAAACACCAATATTTTAGCTATTAACAGCTAAAGTATTGGTGTTTTTAGTTTTTATTCGCTAGTGTTGAAAAATAGAATTTTCGAACACCCCTCATTCACAGCTATCCTTAATTTGGCAGCTTGAAATTCATCCTTATGTCCATACTTTGTTTATTTGCCATCCTTGCCAAAGCCCAATTGCCCGGCACAGAGGTTTGGCTTTTTGATATTATGGATGGAAAAGGCACAGTTTCCTTAGAAAACGGAAGAAATATTAGCAATCATTCCGGCTACGATAACCAACCTTCTTTTTCAGAAGATGGAAAAGGAATGTTTTTCACCGCCGCCCAAGCCGATGGACAAACGGAAACTATGTATTTTGATTTAGATTCTTCTAAAACCGAACGCCTAACCTACACTGCCGAAAGTGAATACTCGCCCCGGGGAACAAACAAAAACACTTTTCAGTGTGTGCGAGTGGACAAAGACAGCACCCAACGGATATACAGTTACAAACTTCCCTTCTCTCCTACCCTACTCTATAGAAATGTGGATAGCGTTGGTTATTTTGCTATTGCCGATTGGGTGGCCGTTTACTTTAAAATTACCAATCCACCTACAATTTGGCTGGCCGATGATGGTAAAAAGTTTATGTTGTCGCCAAATCCCGGTCGCTGCATAAAAACCTCACCCGATAAAAAGAAAATTTGGTTTACTATCAATACAAATGGCACACACTTACTTATGCATTCAGAAGGCAAAAAGATATTATTGCAAGCCACTTTGCCTGACAGTGCTGAGTTTTTTGATTTCTGGGACGAAGAATCGATTGTAATTTCTGCCAAAACCGGATTGCATTTATTTAACTTTATAACCAAATCGCAAACTCAAATTCCTCTACCCGAAGGAATTTTACTCCAAAACATTACCCGCCTGGCTATTAGTCCCGATAAAAAAAGATTAGCCTTAGTTGCAAACGATTAGATTTATCATTAAACAACAAATGGACTCTGCATCTAAACCTTCAATCAAAGCCGGAACCCCACCCGGAACCCTTATTCACATTGGCTCTGATGTAAATTCAAAGGTTGAAATACGGGTTTTCATTTATAATGATGGTCATTTTTCTGAAAACAAATATTCATCGGTTTCAGATGTCCCGACACTTCCACCGGCGGGTCAAATAATTTGGGTAGATGTGGATGGCAACCATGATGAAACCATTATGAAACAGCTTGGGCAGAAGTTTAGCATTCACGAATTAGTGCTGTCTGATGCAATGAGCGATGAACAAAGGACCAAGCTCGACATCTTAGATAACGCCCTTTTCTGGGTACTAAAAATGGTGTATCCCGATAAGGATTCCCAAAACATAGTAATAGAACAAGTGAGTTTCTATTTAAAAGCCAATATTTTAATAACATTTCAGGAAAAGCGGGAAGATGTGTTCGAGCCTATCCGCAATCGTATTCGCCAGTGCAAAGGCCGCGTGCGTAAATCGGGAGCCGATTACTTGTTCTATGCCTTAGCCGACGTTATTGTGGATAATTATATAATTGTGTTAGAACGCATAGCCGACCGCACCGAAACCCTCGAAGAAAGCATAATGGCTAATCCAAAAGTATCAACTTTAGAATCGGTTTACGATCTTAAACGAGAGCTACTCTTCTTGAGAAAAAGCATTTTTCCACTAAAAGAAATTGTTACTAAACTTCAAAAAGAAGAAACAGGACTCATTACCGATCAAACTCAAATTTACCTCAAAGATTTATACGACCACGTTGTGCAGGTGAATGAAAGCATTGAAACATACCGTGAAATGCTGGCTTCACTCATTGATATGTATATGATGCTGAACAGCAATGCCATGAACCAAGTTGTGAAGACCTTAACTATAATCAGTACCATATTTATTCCCCTCACCTTTATTGTGGGTGTTTACGGAATGAACTTCGACAATATGCCTGAATTAAGATGGCATTACGGCTATTTTATTATTTGTGGAATAATGGTAGTAATGGCAATTTTAATGCTGCTATATTTCAGAAAGAAAAAGTGGTTTTAGATAAAGGCTTTAACCCAAAAAAGGTAATAAGAAAAGAATCTAATACGGTGTAAAACTCGTTGTGTCGCGTTTTAATTGCGGCACAATACTCATTACAGGAATTTCGCTGTGGTTAATCACTTCTTGAGCTGCTGAACCAATAAACATTTCGGTAAAGTCCAATTCCTGCTGTGTCATTATGATTATTAAATCGGCTTTTACTTTCATTGAGTAATCGTTGATACTTTCAGCAACTGATTCGCCACTGCGACCGCTACGGATAATTTCGGCTGTACATTCAACAGCTTCTTTTTCAATGAATTTCTGAACTTGGTCCATTTGGCGTGTAAGGCGGTTGACCACAAACTCATCGGTGCTGGTAATTACCGATACCACACGGATTGTAGAGCCAAATTTTTTGGCAAACTCCAAGGCACGGTTTACTTTCTCACGGGTTTCTTTCGTTAAATCGAGTGGAAGAACGATGTTTTTACAACCTCTACGATGGTTTTTGCCATGAATGGTAATCACCGGAATTTTTGATTCACGCACCACTCGAAGTGCATTGCTTCCAATAAAACGCTTTTTAAATCCAACCGAACCACTGGTACCCATACATATAAATGTAGCACCAATCATATCGCCCACTTCGGCAATTTTATCATATATCTTTCCATGGCTAATCATGGTTTCCACCTTTACTCCGCTTTTTATTTCAGCTTCCTTTGCTACTTCATTAAGTTGAACCTCAACTCCTACTTCTTTCTTTTGATTTTCGATGGCAGTGTCTTCACTTCCAAAGATTTTACTAAATCGGCTTGCATCATCTGAAACATGCAATAAAACTATTTCTGCATTGAAAACTTTAGCCAAATTTAAGGCCTGTTCCATAGCAATGGCAGCCTGTTCGGAGAAATCTATCGGTACTAAAATTTTGTTTGTTACACTCATTGTCGTTATAATTTTTTATGGCCGCGAAAATACACATTCATAAGTATTGTAATGCATAATTGAAGTTAAAAAATGATTTGCTCTCGTTGTTAAAACTCTCATCTTTGTCGCCAATATGTCAATTAAAGAATCTGAACTTATCCTTAACGCTGACGGTAGTGTGTATCACATTGCTTTATTGCCCGAAATGGTGGCCGACAACGTAATTTTAGTGGGCGACCCAGGCCGTGTAGAAACTGTATCGAAGCGGTTTAACAAAATACATTTCAAACGGCAACACCGGGAATTTATTACCCACACAGGTGAATACAATGGCAAATTGGTTACCGCCATTTCTACCGGAATAGGTACGGACAATATTGATATTGTGGTGAATGAATTGGATGCTGCTGTAAATATTGACCTGAAAACCCGCACTCCGAAAGATAAACTGAAAAGCCTGAATTTGATTCGAATTGGGACTTCTGGTTCCCTGCAAGCCGACATTGCCATTGATACTTTTGTTTCGAGCAGTTTTGGCTTAGGATTAGATATTTTGTTGAACTATTACGATTTAGAACCTACAGACTTTGAGCAAGACCTTGCCGATGCTTTTGAAGAACAATTGGAATGGCCTGCAACTTTGCATTTGCCTGTGTTTGTTGCCGGAAGTGAGAAACTATTGAATAAAGTTGCTTCGTTTTCTAAAAGCGGCATTACGGCTACTGCTCCCGGTTTCTATGGCCCGCAAGGCAGGAAATTGCGTTTAAATCCCTTGCTTCCTGATTTGAATGAAAAACTCACTGCATTCAATTACCAAAAACAACGAGTTACCAATTTTGAAATGGAAACATCGGCTCTTTATGGATTAGGCCGTGCTTTGGGGCATGAATGTCTTACTGTTTGCACTATAGTAGCCAATCGAATTAAGAAGGAATTTAGCAAAGACTATCAAAAATCTGTTGAGTTGCTGATTGATAAAGTTCTGGATGAAGCGATTTCTTAAATCATGGCGGGTAACACTTTCGGGAAACTATTCCAAATAACGACTTTTGGAGAGAGCCATGGCGAGGCTAATGGTGTGGTGATAGATGGTTGCCCGGCAGGTTTGGCTGTGGATATTAATTACGTTCAGCAGCAACTGGATCGCCGCCGCCCGGGACAATCGGCGATAACGACGCAACGGAAGGAAAGTGATACTGTAAAATTTATCTCGGGTATTTTTGAAGGAAAGACTCTTGGAAGTCCCATTGCGGCTATAATTCCTAACGAAGACCATCGGAGTGGTGATTATGATGCCTTAAAAGATGTTTACCGCCCATCTCACGCCGACTATACATACCAGCAGAAATACGGAATACGCGACCACAGAGGCGGCGGACGAAGCTCGGCTCGTGAAACTGCTTGCAGAGTAGTAGCTGGAAGCATAGCCGAACTGTTTCTGAAAACTGAAGGGATTGAAATAATTGCCTTTGTTTCTTCTGTTGGGAAGATTGACTCCAATTTTGATTTTGACAACCTTTCCCGTGATTTGGTGGATTTAAGCCTTGTGCGTTGTCCTGATTTGGAAATTTCGGGATTGATGGAACAAGCCATTAATGAAGCTAAAACCTCAGGCGATTCTTTAGGCGGAATTATTACCTGTGTTGTTCGTAATTGCCCGGTTGGTTTGGGTGAACCGGTTTTCGACCGCCTTCAAGCTGATTTAGCTAAAGCTATGCTAAGTATTAATGCTGTGAAAGGTTTTGAATATGGTAGTGGATTTGCGGGAACTCATTTGAAAGGTAGCGAACATAATGATGCTTTTGTTTCTGAAAACGGCGAAGTGAGAACGCAAACCAATCATTCGGGTGGCATTCAAGGGGGGATTTCTAATGGAATGGATATTTATTTCCGGGTAGCTTTTAAGCCTACGGCTACTATTTCAAAACCTCAAGATACGCTTGATGTGTATGGCTCCGCGTTTACTTTAGCCGCTACTGGACGGCACGACCCTTGTGTTGTACCTCGTGCTGTTCCTATTGTAGAGGCTATGACAGCATTGGTTTTAGCCGACCATTTATTACGAAAACGATTGTCGCGAATTTGATTCCCGAGAATTTTATTTATTCAAAGTATTTCGTTTTAATTTTCTTTTACTTTTGCGGCCTCAAAAAATTGCTCTCAAAAGCAGATTGTCCGATGGTGTAATTGGCAACACGACTGATTTTGGTTCAGTAGAGTCCAGGTTCGAGCCCTGGTCGGACAACAAAAAAAGCCCCAAATTGGGGCTTTTTTGTTGAAATTTGAATTCGTTTTGATTGGAGGGAAAACTCTTATTCCCTAAGAATCACTTTAAACTTGACACATATTTATTACTCTTTTGTTAGATTGAAATTAGTAATTGCCCAGCTTTTATTTGACTTTTTGAACATATAAGAAGCAGTTAGCCCTTCAATAACATAAGAAAGTTGTAGTCTTACCGAACTTGTCCCTGCCACCCAATCGCCAACTACAAAGTAACTCTTTACCTGTCGTTGCTTTAGCTCATTTTCTGTCATAATAATTACTTGTTTGTCAAATTTGGTCACGCCTTTCAAATTGTCGTGGTTTGCGTTGCCAAAGAACTGAAATATTATTTGACGTCTGGTTGTATCGGTGTCAATATGGTAATACTGTTTTATGTCAGGGTGGTCAATTGCCAACTGAAAGATGTCTTTAAAATCCTGAGGAATTAGCTTGTCGGTTTGGTCTTCTGCCTGTCCAATAGCTATAAGTGTCGATGCAAAGAACAATAGCATAAAACTCAAAAGCCGTTTCATTGAATTGTCAAAAGATTGGACGCTAGTCATTGTCCTGTCGAATTGTTTGTCGAAACCATTACGTTTTGTTTTGTAGCTGCCGGTTATGGTTTGCACTGTCAATTCGGTATGGTTACGCCTAACTTAACACTAATTAAATCCTAATTCTTCACAAACCTAATCTGCTCTGTTCCATTCCCCATTTCTACTTTTAATGAATAGATTCCGGTAGGAATATCTCTTACCGAAATAGTTTGAGTTAGTCCATTTAGGCTATTCTTCATCACTTCCCGCCCATTGATATCGAATATGCTGTAGGAAATCAGTTGCTCTTTTGCTTTGAGTATAAAGGTTTCCTGAACCGGATTGGGATATAGGCTTAGGCTTAAATTTCTATTGGCTCGCTTTTCAATACCTGTAACAACATCCATTTGAGCAATATGGTTAAGCGTAGTTGAATAACTAGCCACAAATTCGCCACCAAAACAAAGGGTATTTGCAGCACTTAAAATCATAGCATTAATGGTAGTATCTATTACCAAAAGCGGCATTGTTAGCGTATCTGTGGGGGTAATTTCAAAACGCATCAGGTTATTTCCATAAGTCATTCCATACGAAGCCTGAAAATTGCCACCACAAACCAAACCATTATTCGTATTAAGCATATTTTTAATGGTTCCCTGAAAATAGCTGGAAATTCCATTGCCAAAAGCCGAACCAAGCACCGTAAACCAATCACCACTATTAGTATCTAAAACGGTTAATGCACAAGTATCAGTATTCTGAATATAGTCGCAGGCAGCATACAAGTTTCCCTTATACACTTCAAAATCATTAACGGGCGTTGGCGTTCCGAATCCCGAAATCTGAAATTGAGTTCCATCATATTTTACCACATTTTTGCGAAGTGCTCCGGTGGGTAATTCAAAATCTCCACCCACATAGAGTTGGTTGCCTATAGATTCAAGTGCTCTTACCTCCGTCCCGTAGAAATATCCCTGATTTACATCCTGCCATTGCGTTCCATCCCATTTAGAAAGCATTTCAGTAAAACTTCCTCCGGCATACAGTTGATTGTTAAACATGGCAAGAGTCTTAACCGTCCCATCAAGCGAACCTATTGCCGACCATTGATACGTTTGTAAATCGTAAACTGCAATGTGGTTAGTTTGCAGACTTCCTGCCATCGTAAATTCACCTCCTACATACAGTTTATTGTTATCAATTAACATGGTGTGAACATTGCCATTTACGCCATCGCCTATGCTTGTCCAAAACCAACCTGCAAAACCGCTTAGGTAAACTGCCAAGTGATTGCATGGAATGGCATCATTGTTTTCGGTGAAATTGCCCCCGGCATAAATAGTTCCGTTAGCAGGGTCGATAACTATGGAGTTTACGCTACCATTTAAGCCTCCAGCCATGCTTTGACAGCTAAACGCCGGTGGATAACCGGGTTGAATCCAAGCCAATTCGTTCAGTGTGAAACCATTTTCAGTAGCCCATTCTCTAACGCTTTTGGTTTTTATTTCATGAATATAGCCAAACTTTTGCTCTGCGTCAATCTGCCGAGCCAAAGCCTCAGCACCGCTTTGCTGCATAAGATAACCCACTGCACAATGATTGCCTTTTCGGTCGATAAAAACAGGATTCTTATAAGGCAGGTAATCGTTTACCGGAAACGGACGGGCGTGCCAATAGCCATTTAACTCATTTAAAAGTGAAGTTCTGTTTTGCTGTTGGGCTTGAGATAAAAGGCTAATATCTCTGGTTCGGAGTGTTTTTTCAACCAGCATCAAATGCGTAGCAATCCAATCGTTAAACGTTACATTTTGATTGGACTCAATCTGATTTAATAGAGCTTTATCAAAATGCTGATTCTTCCATTGAGCATTCACTTCAACTAAATTAGTGAAGGTAGATTTGGCTGCAAAACCGGATACGCAGCAAAAAATGAAGGAAACCGTAAGTAATAATCTTTTCATATGCAATTGATTTTAGACTGCTAAAGTAAAGAGAAAATAATTATTGCAGTGATTAACTGTCAGTCAGTATTTGCGAAGTTGTTTGAAAATAAAAATAAGCAAATGACAGCCCTCTGAACTCTATATTCAGCGGTGCTCACAACCGTTTATTTATTACTTATCCCCAATGTATTTTCAGCCTTCGTATAGAGTAATGCGGTTTGGCTTTTGTCCGTTGCTGAGCAAGTAATTTTCAAACGCTATTTTGTCGAGCTCAAATTTGTTTGTTGACGTGTTATGGATGAATTTGATAAAATAATCATACTGATGTTTGACACCGTTTGAGAAAACTACCAATAAAAACTATGCTTTCGTTTTGTTAATCCAGCCCATCATATTTATATAAACCAAGGATTTTCGTTGTTCCTGAATTTTTTGTCCAAGCTCGGGGGCTACAAGTCTGATTGGGGTTTTCTCTATTGTAGCCGGTAGTTCTATGTTTGGAAAATCGTCGGGTTGGCCGTAAACATGTTTACCGAAGAAGAGGGTGTTGAAAGTGGTCTTGTCCTTTTTATAAGTTGCTTTTATAAACTCGGCAAAGGCTTGGGTATAAATTTTCGTGAGTTCATTTTTCGGTAGAGCCAAAGTATCTGTGGTAGTAGAATTTGTTTGCCGACCTGCCGTTAAAGAACTGGCGGCAATGATATTATCTGCAAGTGGTTTATTGCCTGTATAATTTGAGCAAGCAGTGAAGCCAAGGCAAATTGTTGAAAGTGTAAAATGTATTTAGGTCGGTTCATTTTTTGTTAGCCGATGTTATTTAAAGTGAGGCACAGACTCACAGAAGGAAATTACCAAGTTGCAAACTAGGCATAGCGGAGGGTGCGATTGCGAACACTTAAGATGCAATTGCGAAGACTTGAGATGCGATTGCGAAAGTGAGAGATGCGATTGCGAAAGTGAGAGATGCAATTGCGAACTTAAGAGATGCGATTGCGAAGTGTCATCTCCTAAAAAAACTTGACACATTTTGAAAACAAAAAACTCAAAATGGAGAAAGAGAAACAAGAAGAAAGACACACTATATTAGTGTCAGATTCGTTTGCA
>CANJNG010000132.1 GCA_947475205.1 Bacteroidota bacterium | reverse complement strand
GCCCCGCCAAAGGATTTTTGCCACTGAATTAAGGGAGCTTGTCCCAAACTGAGAAGGCAGAAGAATGTAAATTGGAATAGTATTAGGATTGAATGTTTCATGTTTGATATACCATGTATTCGGAACTAAATTTTGTCGATTTTGATTTCTTTGCCACTTAATGTTTCTCTGAAAAACGAAACATTAAGCCCTTCTTGTTTACATAACTGCATAATTTCTTTCAGGTGTAGAACAGGAATCTTTGCTCCAAATATAATTTCTTTGTAGCTGTCCTTGGGAACAATAATTCTTCTGTCCGCTGTTGTGGCTTCTAATGGATAAAACTTTTGTGTTCTGTACTCTTGTTCATACGCCCACCTATCTTCCTTACAATAAATTTGCTTACACGCTTCTACTTTTCTACTGTCAAATGGCAAAATATCGGGCAATGTACTATGATAGGACACTAAGCCGCCACCGCCTAATTTGTCAAATAATTTCTTTGTATCAAAACCGACACAAAAGCCTTTATGATTCTCTGAATATTTATACCACATAGCTTCATTTTGAGGATTTGCCGTTAGGCTTAAAACCCCTATTCTCTTGTCAAATTTTTCGAGGTCAATTAATTGTAGTTTTTTGATGTTTTCCTTATCCCTCATTCTGCTATATTTAAACTTTTCTTCGGCATATTCAGTATGTTGCTGAAAGCTAAATTTGGGATTGTTTCTATTTGAATCTTGTAAATACTTGTTACGAATATCATCATCTGTAAGAAGGTCGTAACGCTTTAGAGATTTGCAATCCTTCTTATCTTCAAACGTACTGGGCTGTGCCATAAATACAACTTGCTCTGTAATTATTTGCTTATGGAAATTATCTGTCCATGTTCTATATTTATAGATTGTCTTGGGCAAATTCATTTCGTCAAGGGTTTTGGAACAATCTTCCATTTACACCAAATTTTAGTTTTAACTACGGGGCGTTAGCCCCGTGGTTCTTGTATTAGGTATTTTGTCGTCCCGTTTGTCATAGCACAAATGGTTAAGTTTAGCAGTGTCGTTGCGTTTCTACGGTTACCCATAACTCATATATATGCGATACTTTATATCGCATATCCATCCAATTTGGCCTGATATGCGATATAAAGTATCGTTTTTCTATGAGGGTGTAAATATATATTTCTTAGCATTATAATGTGTCAAAAGGAGAAACAATCTTTTGAATGCTCTGTGTGCTTACGTGTGTATATATTTCCGTGGTCTTACTGCTCTTATGGCCTAATATTTCCTGTATATATCGCAAATCAGTTCCCGATTCTAGCAAATGAGTGGCATAGCTATGGCGTAGCCAATGAAGGGTAACTGGTTTGATTATTTTTGTTTTTGCCAAGCTTTGCTTTAATACCAACTGTAGGCTTCGTGCATCGTATGCCTCTCCGGGTATTTGCCCTTCAAACAAAAACTTGATTGGCTTAAATGCAGCATAGTAATCTCGAAGGATCTCAATAGTTTTATCACTCAGCGGGGCTATCCTGTCTTTTTGTCCTTTGGCTTGTTTGATTATCAAAACGTTTCTTTTTGAATCAATATGTTGTGGCATTAGTTTCAACAGTTCGCCACACCTCAGTCCGCAACTGTATATCAAACTTAGCATCGTTTTGTGTTTAAGATTTTGCGTTGCAGTAAACAATTCTTTTACTTCTTCCTTGCTCAACACATTGGGCAACTGATTTGGCCGCTTCGGCCTATGCACCAAATCTACTTTTAGTTTTGCCCCTTCCACTTTATCGAAAAACAGTTTTATGGCATTCACCACTTGGTTTTGGTATGATGCCGAAAATTTGTTTTTCAAAATAAAATCATTGTTGAACGTTATCACATCTTGGTTTGATATTTCCGAAACCGGCTTATTCCAATAGTACCGCAGAAATACCGTTAGTGCTTCGGTGTAGGTTTTCACCGTGCTTTCGCTATAGCGTTTGCTGCGTAGCCATTGTATGTATTTGTCAATTTTCTTTATGGTTTCGGCATTTAGTTCGCCTACTTCTGTTTTATGCCCCAATTCTTCCAGCAAGCTAACCATCGCCTTTCTATTGCCCGGTATCAACCAGGCCCCATGTGTTTTGCTGTAGGCATACCCCGGCACCTGCCTTACGGCATTGTTCTTTCGCCCGTCTTTTGCATATTCCAATTTTATCCAATGTTGGTTTCGGTGGCTAATTTTTGTGGCCACTATGCCTTCAGCAGCTAAGGCGGCGGTTATTTCGGTGTTGGTCATGGTGTTCAATTCCATTTCACCACCAAAAATATAGAAATTTCCCAATCAAATTAAAGGAACATATAAATCTCGTTCTATGCCGGCCACCCAAAAATCATTTCCCCATCATACGTTATTATATATACCCCATTCTTTTCTTTCCTTTCCTTCCCTATGTAATTGTATTGCTTAGAAGCTTTGTTCTAAAAATTCAAGGCTTTGATTTTTTTTTAAAAGCTTTAAATTTTTTTCAAAGGCTTTAATTTTTTTTTAAAATTAATTTTTGAGATTTAAAACCTTTTTTTTTTTTTAAAACCTTTTTTAAAATTTCAAAGGCTTTAATTTTTTTTTAAAATTAATTTTTGAGATTTAAAACCTTTATTTTTTTTTTAAAGCCTTTTTTAAAATTTTAAAGCCTTTAATTTTTTTTTAAAGGCTTTGTATTAAAAAATGGAGTGCTAAGGAAGTTTAAAGTCCTGCATTTGTTCGAAATGAAAAAATATTTTCGGTCAAACACAATAAAACCTTTAAAGCAACGTTATAAATAGTAAATAATCAAAATAAATGAAAAACAGCTCAAATCAAAAGGCTGCTAACAAAGCCTCCCGCTAATCGAGGAATTGGCTGACCAAGGTTTCCTTTAACCTTGGTCTTTGGCCTGTGTGGTCTCTGACCCACAATACAAAATTCTACTATTAAATCCCCCACCCTACTCATCATTTGCAACAAGGAGCTTCGAGAAAACGGTTTTTAACCGATACAAAAAAAAGAATTTACCCCTGGGCAAAGTTTATCAACCTTGGGCTTGCGTGCAGTCGGTTTGCACTGCCTTTAAAAAAACACAGTTTAAAAGCCTGTCCCATCCCCGTCCTAAATATCCCACTAAATTCCAAATTCATATTTTAAAATCCATATTTCATAACAATTATATTTGCCCCAACAAACATAATTTGCTATGAACACGAAAATTATACAACTCGATGAGTTGTCAAATTTTCCAACTGACCAATATGTAATGGCTTTGCAAGCAGTTGGAAAAACCCAAGCAGAAATTGGAATTCTACTTAACTTAAAACGCAGCGGCATACAGTATTATATAAACCAGTACACCTCCGATTATGGAATAACCACAACCGCTGGTCAATGCTCCGCAGCCTTAGTCTTTGGGCATATTGATAACTACCACCTCAAACAAACCTTTATCCATTATCACCCCCACCTTAGGTATATGTAGGGGCCTAACCTTGTGGTCAATGTCGTTTATTTAGGATGTTCGACCCTTTCAGGGTCGGTAATGCCCGCTGACGAATGAACCCCGGATTTCATCCGGGGCTATTAAGATTCAACCCTTTCAGGGTTGGCCGTAGAAATATTTAATATTGTTTATTAGTTTGTTATGCAAAACCCCGAAGGGGTTTAAGTTGAATAGCCCCGAGTGAAACTCGGGGTCAAAGAGCAATAAAAGAAATTATCGACCCTGAAGGGCAATGTCATTAAGTTAAGGAAAATCTAATTAAGAAACAAGGGGTTACAAGCATTACTTTTGGAGTACCACCTTCAAAATCATGCGAGCAACCCCTATGTTATTAGCAAATGTAAAAATCATTGAAGAACTAAAGAAATTTATTTCAATAGTATCGAATAATCCCGAGATTTTAAAAGAATTCACTACGGTGTCTTCCGGGTTTTCGCGTAAAAGAAAACTTAGGTTTGAACACTTGGTTCTCTTGATTGTCAAGCTATGTAAGAAACAAACTCGGAACTGGTCTTTTTGATATAACCATTGAAAAAGAAGGATACACCACCAAAATCCTACGAGACAACCGTGTGAAGCTCGGCAGCACCCTCGACCTCGAAGATATACAATTCTTACCCACACCAGTAATCGGGAACTTAGACAACCAAGAAACCAACAACATCTTTAGCCCCGAAACAGACGTTTGGAAACCCGGTGTAACCATCCGCATCCGCAACACTACGCCACCCAACCCGATGCAAACGAAGTTAATCTTTTATGGAGCAAACAGCGGAAATGCCCCTGTTCCGCCAAACCCTGACATAGTGCTTTTCAACGGGCAAGAATATATCCACACTGTTACGGTAGAAGAGTTTACTGCTTTCATAAACGTTTTTAATGAAGGGCCCAATAGCGGAACGTATGAAATAAGTTTTTTGTAGGTTTTCCTAGCTAAGCATAGCTTATATCCGCTAATCGTTAGCCTCAGGCTACGCTTTGTATCCAAGGCCTCCTTCCGAAATACAGAAGGACACGTCCGGCCTGCCTGCATTAAATTTATCTTTCAGCCGCAGAGCCTTTAGAACCTTTAGTCCCCCTAATTAAAGCAAGGGAAAATTCATCCCCAAACCCCTTTCCCATTAAATAATGTAAGAATTTCCCCAAATCATGTAACAGCCAGTCGGCAATAGCTTAAGACTTTTGTACCCGTGTTGAACCAATTCACCACAAAAAAAAATATATACCATGGTAACTACAGCTAAAACTGCCACTCCAGCTAAATCAGCCAAAGCGGCAACACCTGCAAAATCTGTAAAAACAGCCACTGCTGCCAAGCTAGCCAAAGCAGCTACCCCTGCTAAAACAGCCACGAAGGCTAAGCCTAAAGCTGCTACGCCAGCATTGAGAGAGGAAACAAAAAAAGGAATCGAGCATCATAAGCAAGCGGCTAAAAAACACACCGAAGCTGCAAAGCACCATACAGCAGCTGCAGAACATCACGCAAATGGAGAACACACAAAAGCCGTGGCAAGTAAGGAGAAAGCCAAAAGCATTTGGTCTAACCTTGCCGACTGGTGGAACAATAAGTAAGCGGGTAATTCTCTGCCGATATTTTATAATTATCCCCGGCGGGAGTCGAATAGGAGTTTTAATCCATAAAAAAAGGCCGCCTGTTTAAAACAGACGGCCTTTTTTATAAAAAGAGAGTTCGCTTATTGCTTAGCAAACTTGATGTATTCGGCTTTGCTGCCTGAATCAATTTTGGCAATATAGTATCCGCTGCTTAATCCTTCTAGGCTTAGGGTGTGAACACCTGCACCTGAAAGTTTAACCGATTTAACCACTTCTTGTCCGAAAGCATTTAGCACGCTAACTGAAGCAGTTTCTGTAGCTAATGCAACACTAATTGTGTTTCCGGCGGGAACTGGGAAGATAGCTGTTTTAGCAGCATCTACTTTGTTGATACCAACAGTTAATGGGTCGATATACAAATTGTCGTACGCTTTTATGAAATCAACGGCACGGCTGCTGTCGCAATAGATTTGCAGAATAAGGGTGTAAACACCACCACCTGAAACCATGTAGTAATCATAAACTTGAGAGCTTCCACCACCGGAATAAACATCCCAAGTAACATAGATAGAATCGGGGCTGCTGAACACATAGTTAGAAATCATTACTGAATCTATTGCATTGTAGGTAATATTACATACCAATTGTCCGGGACTTGAAACTGTGCCAACGCTGGATGAATCTGGGTATGGGTTGTTGTTGTAAATAGTAGTGCTATTTCCAATTACGAAACTGTAATAAGCGGTATCTCCTGTACCATAATCATAGGCTGCAACAGTATAAACACCTGCACAAAGATTATATGCTGTGGTAGAAGTAGATGTATCTGCAAAAAAAGTTACACCATTTTCATCAGTAACGTATAATGCACCTCCACCAACTGCATTATAAACACTAATATATGCTTCGCCCATACATGAATCGCTGTCGTAAGTATATACATCAATGTATAAATTGTTGTTTGTAACCGTTCCGCTGTTTACTGTATATGTAGCACTTGCTGAACAACCGCTAGTGTCTGCATCAGTAACTGTTACAGTATAGGTTCCAGCACATAAATTTGATGCTGTAGAAGCTGTAGAACTATCAGACCAAAGATAAGTATAAACTCCTGAGCCACCGCTTACAGAAGCCATTGCACTTCCGTCGCAGGTATTTGGGCTTGATGTATTTGTTCCTGAAACATAAGCATAAAAGTTTGAACATGGACCTGAGGTTGAATCTTGATTAACATAGTAAGATGCATTGCTGCTGCATCCATTAGCATCGGAAACAGTAACACTGTATGAACCTACACACAAGCCCGAAAGCATATCGCTCATTGAGCTATCGCTCCACATATACATATATGGGGAAGTTCCACCATTTGCATAAGCCATAGCTGAACCATCGCAAACGCCTGGAGCTGTAGTGTTTGTTCCAGTTACATACACATAAAAGTTAGCACAAGGGTCAGCAGAAGAATCAGTCCCAATGGTGAAACTGAAACTTTGTGTTCCGTTTGAATCGTGAACGGCTACCGAATAATTTCCTGCACAAAGGCCGGAAATGTAATTGCCGTTATTCCCCAAAAACGAAGTATCCATATACCATCCGTCCACAGTATAGGGGTATAGGGAATCGTTAAAAAAGGCCGTACCAGTACATGTACCGGCAGTTGTGTTTGTTGTGTTTACTGGAGGCATCTGGGCATAAGCCGAGAGCGAGAGTAAGAACAGAAAAGTTAATTGTAAGATTTTCTTCATTTTGTTTGGTTTTTAAAATTTGGGCGAATTTATACAAAACTTCTTTGCATCCCCAAAACTCATACAATAATTAATTATTATGTAGCATTGGGTTTCAGATTTATAAATAGAAACTTGGTGTAAATTTTGGTGAACAGGTAAAATGGGTTTTAACGCATGTATAGTATTTATGTTTACTAAAACTTGGTTACTAAAATGCTATAGTTAGTCTAACATTTTAAAGAATTGGGAATGGTTTTGATCTTCACTAAGTGTAAATAGTGATAATTTTGCCCATAAATTCTTTCCATTGCCACGAATTCTTCCCATCAATCAGGAATTAGCCCCACTTGATTTAAAGCTCGCTTTCCAAAATCATATTTCAAAGTACAATGCCCGCATCACCAATATGAAAGCCACATTGGCCCATTCGCCGCTGGCTTTTGAGGTGTATATGATGTGGTATCCATTGTATAAAGAAGTGGAGAAAATTGTAGGGAAACGTCCTGCCTATCTTTTTGCACACGCCATTTCCACGGCATTAGACTGTCCGCTTTGCTCTACATTTTTCAGAAAGATAATTATTGATGCCGGAGAAAAACCCGAGAACTTGATTCTATCGCCCGAAGAGCAGGAATTGCTGGAGTTTGGAAGCAGTATTGCTCAAAACAAAGGCGAAATTAGTAATGCTGTTTACCAAAACGCCGCTCACCGTTACGGAAATAAGGAAATGGTTATTCTGATTGCCTTTGCCGGACAAATGATTGCGACCAATATCTTCAATAACGTAATCGAAACCGAGATTGATGAGTATTTGGAGTCATACGTTAAATAAGGCAGTTTATATGTTCGCAGATTTTTAAATGCTGGAGGGTTCTGTCTGGCCATCATTTATAGTGATATATCTCATCACCTATACCACCTCACCGAACATTTCCCACCCTTTACTGTTAGTTACCCCATAGTATTATCAATAATGGAAATCAGCACTCAAAACATAGCCGAAATAAAAAAAGCCACAACTCAATATCCCGTATCCGAACTATTCAAAACCCGATACAGCGGACGTTCTTTCACAAGTCAAAAACTCGCCGAAACCGAAATAAATACCATACTCGAAGCCGCATCTTGGGCACCAAGCAGTATGAACGAGCAACCTTGGTTATACCGCTTTGCCGAAAACGGCACCGAAGCCTTCAACCTTATGCTTTCCTTCCTTTCGCCCGGAAACCAAATTTGGGTAAAAGATGCTCCGGGTTTGATTCTATCGGTTGGAAGGAAAACCCACCTTTCAAACGGGCAACCTAATGCCTATTATATGTATGATGTAGGAGCGGCCAATGCATTGCTATTACTTCAAGCTCACGACTTAGGCTTCACTACCCATATCATGGCAGGATTCGATCATCCCAAAGCCAACCAAATATTTGCTAAAGAAGGCGAAACCCAAGTGATTTGCTTTATTGCGATAGGCAAGCAAGACAGCCCTGATAAATTACCCGAACCCTTCAAAACCCGCGAAACAAACCCACGAAGCCGAAAAACATTGAGCGAAATTTTGTTTTAGTTTTGGGAAATGAATGCAACCGAACTAAGAACCTTTCCCAACAAATGGCTGGCCTCGTGGACAGGAAACAACCCGAAACTATTGTTGGGCTATTATACTAATGATGCCTATTATCTCGACCCGGCCAACCCCGAGGGCTTAAAAGGAAAAGAATCCATTTCGGAATACTTCACCAAACTACTGCGTAAAAACCCCGATTGGAAATGGTCGGTTGTGGAAACCTTTACCACCGAAACCGGATTCACCCTCAAGTGGAAAGCCGAAATCCCAATCCCAAACACCAATTTAATCCTGTTTGGTTTAGATATTGTGGAACTATCCGGCAATAAAATTTCGAGAAACGAAGTGTATTTCGACCGCAGCATCTGGATGAATGAGTTAATGAAGAAATTGTGATTTTCAGCAATGCTTCCCTCTACCTCAACACTGTTACTGACCCGGTTTGATTGAAATCCCCCTTATCGTATTTTTTTCCAATCCAGCGAGTATCGTCTGCAAAGCGTGCTTCTATTCTCCAAATATAAGCTCCATCCTGCACAACGCTGCCGTTGTATCTTCCATCCCAACCTTCTGCGGGGCTACCGTTTAAAAGCTTTTGGCTCTGCCAAAGAATATTACCCCATTTATCATAAATTAAACAAGAATATTCTAAAAGGCCACTGGCTTTGGGCAGAAAAACAGCCGATTCACCTTCGCCATTAATAATTAAAGCATTGGGGACAGCTAAGTTCTTAAACAGCTCAATCTTCACCGTGTGAGAAACCGAATCAACGCAGCCAAAGGCACTGGTAGCAATCAACTTTACCGAATATTCACCAAAGGTTTCAAATACATGACTTGGATTCTGAAGATTGGATGAGGCTGTATTGTCGGCAAAAATCCATTCCCAAGCCGTGGCAAATTCTGAATTATCGGTAAAGTTTACAATTCCACTATCGTTGGCTGTTCCACCCGTATGCGTATATTCTGCACCTGGTAGTGGATGAATAAGCACCGTGTTATCTAAAGTAAAAGTATCCGTACAATTGCCATTGACGGCTACTAATTGAACGTCAAACGTTCCGGCGGTGATGAATGTATTTTGCGGGTTTTGATTGGAAGACGTGTGTCCATCACCAAACACCCAATTGTAAGTACTAGCATTTTGGCTCAGATTTGTGAAATGAACAGTAGCAAAACCGCATGCAGTATCGCTGCCTGTAAAGTTAGCCGTTGGGGTAGGATTAATACTAAACGTGGAAGTGGCGGTATCGCTACATCCAAAACTATTCGCACCAATTAAAGTAATTGTGAACGTTCCTAACGAATCAAAGGTAATAACAGGAGCATTAATAGCAGAAGTCTGTCCGTTCGAGAAAGTCCAATTGGAGGAAGTAGCTGCCGATGTGTTTGTAAACTGAACCGTAGCTGGATAGCCACATTGAATATCTAAGTTCTGCGTAAAAGTAACCACTGGAGGCTGCACCACAATAATGTTAAATGTATCGGGATTGGCCACACAACCACTAAAATCAGTAGCAATGGCAGCATAATTCGTTGTGTTTTGTGGGGAAACAAAAACGATGGAATCGGTTAAGAAAAGGCTTGGCCAATTGTAAGTATAAACACCACTTCCGCCGCTTCCTGTAACGTTTAATTGCAGTTGTGTTCCCGGACAAATGCTGTCAGTTCCGGTTATGGTTGTGAAAACCTGAGAGGGTTGTGAGATAGAAAACTGAGCAGTATCAGTGCATTGATTGGCATCTGTAACGGTCAGCACATAATTCCCAACCGAGAGATTATCTAAAATTGTTGATGGGTTTGGCGTTCCATTTAATAAATAGGTATAAGGCGAAGTTCCGCCCAAAACAAAAGCCACCGCCGAACCATTGGCTTGCCCGAAACACGTTGGGTCGTCTTGCCCAATCACAGTTGGATTTAGCACCGGTGGTTGAGTAACGGTTGTTCCACCCAACACAAAACAGCCATTGGCATCGGTTATTGTTACATCATAAACCCCGGTGTCGAGGCTTGTAATTACCGAATCGG
>CANJNG010000131.1 GCA_947475205.1 Bacteroidota bacterium | reverse complement strand
CACACAAAACATGCGTCAAACAGCAGAAAAAGGGAAGAAAATCGCCTTACAATATAATTTATCAAACCCCTTAGCCTGACGGCTATGGCCATTGCCCCCCAGCATCCCGCAAGGAGTACAATCAATAGGGATAGATTTTTTTTCATTTTGTAAAAAATTTAGTTGTTTAATGATGCAAATGTGCGGCGACAATTTGAAGGAAAAAGTATGAAATTTAAAGATTCTTACTTGCTCAAAATAGGTTTATCGAAATTAAAGCATTGTAGAATATGGAAAAGTCGGTGTATTTTATTACAAGACAAACATTGCATAATTCAATTATTTTCCCAAAAAAGAGCATTTTATCGTATAACAACAATTATCAATTATTAATTATCAATTATTAATTGAACCAATACTTTTGCGGCAATCCTGTAATATTGTTCCGCACTTTCCGTCTTACCATTCTCGACCGATACATCATCGGGCAGTTTCTGGTAACATACTTCTTTGCCATAGGGCTGATTGTTGGGGTAGCAGTAGTATTTGATGTTTCTGAAAAGATTGAAGATTTCATCAACAAAAAGCCTGGTCTTTACCGCATTGTGTTTGAGTATTACCTCTATTTCATACCCTATTTTGCTAATTTGTTCAGTTCGCTGTTCATATTTGTTGCGGTAATTTTCTTCACATCACGAATGGCTTACCGAACTGAAATAGTTGCCATACTCAATAGTGGAATTAGCTTTTGGCGGTTTTTGTACCCTTATTTTATTGGAGCGGGAATTCTGACCTTTGTGTCGCTTATTCTTACCAATTTTATTATTCCAGAGGCTAACAAGCACCGTATAGCCTTTGAAGATAAATATGTAAATAATGTTATAATTTTCATAGAACGTGATTATCATCGCCAAAGCCGCCCAGGTGATTTTGTTTATTTGGAAGGTTACAGCCACGACACACGCACAGGCTATAAGTTTTCTTTGGAAAGGATTAAGAATGGAAATTTGGCCTATAAAATTTCCGCACAAAACATAAAGTGGGACTCTACCAAAAAAGAATGGTTAATGGACAAATGGGTGGAGCGGTTCTTTTTGCCAACGGGCGAAAAAGTGATTACAGGCCAAAACCGAATTGCAGATTTTGATCTAAAGCCCGAGGACTTTACCAAACGGTTTGCAAATATTAAAACGCTAAACTATTTTGAATTAAATCAAGCCATTGATAAAGAGAGGCAGAAAGGAGGAAACCTTTTAGGCTATTATCAAATGGAGCAATACGAAAGGTTTTCTATGCCTTTTGCTGCCTTTATCCTGATGCTGATTGGGGTGAGTTTGAGCAGCCAAAAGTCTAGGGGTGGCATTGGACTGCAAATTGGACTAGGCTTGGCTTTATCGTTTGGCTATATTTTGTTTAGCCAAATTAGCGGCCAGTTTGCTATTTCAGGAAGCATTCCTGTTATGCTGGGCGTTTGGATTCCAAATATTCTGTTTGCAATTTTGGCTTTATATCTAGTGAAGGTTGCACCCAAGTGATGATATAACTTTTTCAGAATATATTTCTTAATTTTTTAATGGGTATTTTAGATCTCCTTCTAAAACTTAGTTACAAATAAGAATCAGCTTGTTCTATTAAACAAACGAATTCCAGCTTACTTCAAATACTCCAAAGCCTTTTTCACCGTAGTATCATCAGCTTCCATAACGGTATAATAACCTTCTGCCCCCCAAATATTGCGGGCTATCTGGGCTTTTATTTGCAGTAAAATTAATTTGCGAGATTTGTTTAAGCTTGTTTCGTTTCGTTTGATTCCTTCCTTTTCGGCACCGCCAACTATATCAGCTAAATCTGTTGCCGAAAGCGAAAACTTATCGCCAAAAGTTGCTACTGACGAATAGTTTGATTTCAAGGAATTGCGGTTTTTGTCCACATACCGAAAAGCATATTTATTTACAAATCCGCTATTCACTAACTCGGAAAAATAGCCCGAAATGCCCGTGGTATCAATTGGTACAAACACATCGGGAGTTACTCCGCCGCCGCCATAAACTATCTTCCCTTTGGGGGTTTTGAATTTAAGCGAATCGGCTCCTTTATGCTTTTGGCTGCTGTCGCCATTGGTGAGTTCGCCATTGCCATAGCGGTGATACACTTCGCCGTAATAATCTTCTAAGTTGTGATTATATGGTCGTTGGATGCTACGTCCCGTTGGGGTATAATAACGGGCTATGGTGAGTCGAAGTGCTGAACCATCAGGCAAATCAACCTGCTCCTGCACCAGTCCCTTTCCAAATGTGCGGCGGCCAATTATAGTACCTCTGTCATTATCTTGCAATGCCCCCGAAACAATCTCACTGGCCGATGCAGAGCCTTCATCCACCAAAACAGTAATAGGTTGAGTTTCCCATCCTCCGGTTTTTGTAGCTTTAGAAATATCCTTAGGGCGGGATTTGCCTTCGGTATAAACAATTAGTTCTCCTTCGGGCAAAAACTCATCGGCCAATTTAATTGCTGCGGTTAAGTATCCGCCGGGGTTTCCACGCAAATCAAGCACTAACTTCTTCATACCCTTATTCACCAATTTCCCGAAAGCCTCCAAATATTCGTCGTGGGTTTTCGAAGCAAAACGGCTCACCTTTATATAGCCAGTTGTAGCATTCAACATTATGGCTGCATCAATGCTCGAAATCGGAATTTCGCCCCGCTTGATTTTAAAGTTCAGTAAGTTTTTAGTGTTTCGGCGTCTTATCCCAACGTTTACAATGGAGGCTTCCGGCCCACGCAGTTTCTTAATTACATCGCTGTTTTTGATTCCTGTTCCCGCCACTGTTTTACCTTCAATTTTAACAATTCTGTCGCCCGGGAGAATGCCTAATGTTTCAGATGGGCCTCCCGAAATGGCAGCTACTACCACAATGGTGTCTTCCACGATATTAAACTCTACGCCTATTCCGCTGAAATTTCCTTCGAGGCTTTCATTTGCTTCTTGCAATTCACTGGCCGGAATATATTGCGAGTGGGGGTCGAGCTGCTGCAACATCGCTGTGATGGTTTCTTCGGTCAGCTCTTTGCGATTGACGGTATCTACATATTCCCGCTCAATATAATCCAACACATCTTCTACTTTATTAAAGGTCGGAATATTACCTATGATGCCGGCTTTATTACCAAAATTAAACCATTTGCCAATCGCAATACCAATGATTAATACTATAGAAAGAATGAGCGGCAGGTAAATTATGGTCCGTGTTCGGGTTTCGTTAGTTGACATAAGCCAAGGCTGTGTTTTATTTATTTATTGAAATTCAGGATTTGCTGGAACGCTAATTACACAAATCAACCGAATCAGTAAAAACTATATTAAAGAATAAGAGTTTTATAGTTTTAAAATTTTGTGATTTTAGTTCAATTTGTTTTAGGATCCCCATCTCTCAAATGCTCTTTCTCCGCCTTACAATCCATTCATCCATGAGTTTAGCAATTGGGTTTGCGAGGCACTGGGTTCGGTAAGTTTATCCAGCACATCTTCACGCACCAATTGCACCTTCACAGCTTTTGTTTTCAAGGTTTTGCGGCGTGCGTATCCATTTGAATTTGCCCGAACTATTTTTACTTTAAAGTTGTCGCCTTCTTTCACATTTTTAAACCAAGCTACTTTGATTTGTTTGAAATTATCGGCAGTGAGTTTTTTGCCATTTATAGATATAAGTTGGTCGCCCATTTGAAAACCAAGCATCTTTCCAAAATCATCCATATCGTCGGTGTCTAACACAATTAAACGGTTGTTTTTGGGGTTTCTAATCATTCGAAGTGAGCCAAAAGAGAAATTGGTAGAAAAGGTTTTGGTTTGATATTTATAGCCAATTTTATCAAAAACAGTTTCCAAGGGTAGCGGTTTAATGCCTGTAATGTAATTTTGAAAAAACGTGTCGATAGCCGGATAAGTGAGGCTTACAATTTCAGGAATTAAGCTTTCATCTTTAAAGGATTTATCTTTGGGATATTTGGCTGCCAAAGTGTTCACAATATCCTGTAGCCCTTTTTTCCCTTCGGATAATTCACGCAGTTTCACATCTAAGCAAAAGCCAATCAAAGCTCCTTTTTCATATACATTTTGGTATTGATTTTCATATTTATCCAAGCAACCCAAACTCATTTCAGTGAACGAAAGCGTGTCGTTAAAATAGTGTCTCGAAGTCCGGATTTTGTCGTGCATTTCATCCATAAACTCCTTTTCAGTTCTGAGTTTTTGGCGAAGCTGAACGTAGTGAGCTGTGTATTCGGTTACGCCTTCATAAAGCCAAAGGTGGCGGCTCATTTTGGGGTTGGCATAATCGAAATTGCCTATTTCTTCTGAATGGATATTCAGCGGGGTGATAATGTGGTAAAACTCGTGGGCAGCCACATCTTTCACTCCCTGACTAATGCTGATGCTGTCGCCTTCGCCCATGTAATACATGCTGCTGTAGCTATGTTCTAAAGCTCCGGCAGAACCCGAACCGCTCAGCCCATCGAACAAATAAATTATGAAGGCATACTTTTCAATGGGAAGTTTACCGCCCAAATAATCTTTCGCCGCTTCTAAAATTGTTTTGATTTCCTGACTTAGGAACTTGGAATTAACCTTGTGTTTGGGACTATAAACCGAAAACAAAATCTCGGCACCACCAATGTGCAATATAGAAGTGTCGGGTTTGCAATACATAATTGGGGCATCCACCAAATCGTTGTATTTCGGGGCGGTAAATATGTCGGTTTGCTTGTCGGGCGAGGTGGCTTTCAGGCTCGTAGCTCCGTAAAACCCCGATGGTTTCTTTACCTTTATGGAATATGGCGTGTTTGTTTTTCCTTTGAAATAACCAAACAGTGTGTGGTTGTTTAATACAATATTGGTATCCTTCTGAAAATTGGTTCCGGCAGGTTCAAACACGAAATTGGTAGTATCGGCATCCCAAGTATCGTTTACCTTATAGGTGATTTTACTCAGGGTTTGTGCTTTGAAAATTTTCCAATCGCAGGTGTTGGGATGCTCCACCATCAACTCATTTCCTTTTATATCATAAGCTTTGAAGTCTTCAACAAAGCGTCCGAAATCATAAATCTTGTAAGTACCCGGCACCATCCTGGGCAAGGAATACGTTACATCTTCATCGGTAAAGGCCGGTGGTTCGAGCGTAACGCTGAGTTTATCGTTTTCTAAAGCAGTTAGATCTACCGAAAAGTTTAGCGTATTAGCAGCGTTTAGTCCAAAAGTGCTAAACAGAAACAATAGAATTAGAGGTCGAAACATTGGCCGTAAAGTTAGTGATGTATCAAATCAAATGAAGAATTTGATTTTTGGGATGAAAATTTAGTTTTAGATGCTGAGAAATGGGACGTGTATCTAAACCTGTGCTAAATTGAGCATGTTTTAACTTTTGACAACTAAATTCTTAGTCGAAATAGGTGTATTCGGTTACTCTTGGAGGGCCGGGTGTTCCACTGGAGTATGAGTGATTAATTGTTTCTTTAGATACTCTTCCCTTCGAATCAAATACGTATGAAAATTTGGTAGTATCAGTATTGGAGTTTGCGATAAATGTTTTTATGATTGTATTTACCAAGTTTTTACTCCCAATTCCAAACCGCCAATTTGAACCCATATCTCGGTAATCTAATCTATCGGTCAAATAGGTGTATGCTTCTTGACTATCAATACTTCCATCAGAATTATAGCTAATTGAAGATATTTTATTTCCATCATAATAAGTGTAAGCCTCATACAAGTAATTAGGTAAGGATCTTGAAATTATATGCCAGTCAGTGTCGTAAGTAAGAGCGTTATTATAAGCTGAATCAAATATAATATATCCGTGACTATTCAATAGATACGAAATGGTGTCATAATTTAGATCAATCTTAAATGCCGTGTCAGCCGAATATATATATGATTCAAAATGGCTGAGTTGTGCCCCCCCTTTGATACTAAGTAACCTTCTCAAACTATCATACTCTAAAGTCGCAAAAAAAGGTGTTGGTAATGAAGTAGATATTACTTCCGTTTTAATTAATCCATTAATTACAGGGGTTGGAATTGGTTCAGTCACTGGAGGAGTATCTTCATTCTTCTTACAAGAATTTACAGAAAACATAAATAGAGAAATGAGCAGCAGTAAGAGGCACTTTTTCATTTGGATTAATATTGTTTTGACAAAAGTAGTTTTTTATTTATAAAGAAAAGGGTATCTTGGCTAAAGGCAATAAGAGGCAAACTAAAACAAAGAAAAAGTAGTGTGATTCTCATTTGGGCAAAGTTAATTATTTTGGTATCTGTTATTTAATTGGCTAATCTTTACCTACAAACCCACAATTACTTACAAATTTGTCGTTTCTGACCGAGAAGCTACAATTTTTCTCATCTTTAGCCCTTCTAAACTCGCCAATGAAAACCTTCAAAAAAGTTATTCTAGTTGTTCTCCTTCCCTTTCTGCTCTTTGGTTTATATGTGGGCGGAAATATCCTTTTCGCTTTCCTCACCGACCTGAAACCTCCACCATTCGAAGCCATTGAACTGCGGGGAATGCCCAGCAAACAAATGCCTGATTCAGTTCTGAGTTTTCTGAATTGGAATGTGGGTTATGGCGGTTTGGGCCGAAATGCCGATTTCTTTTATGATGGGGGCACAACCGTTAGGTCGCCTAAGCAGGATGTGGAAACCTATATTGCCGGAATTCAAAACACCCTATTGAAAGCCGATTCGGTGGATTTTATTTTGCTGCAAGAAATCGATACCATAGCCAAACGGAGTTATAGAATTAACCAGTTAAAACAATGGGGCGATGCTTCAAAAGGTTACGGATATTCATTTGCAACAAATTATGATGTAAAGTTTGTGCCGCTGCCTTACACTAAGCCTATGGGTAAAGTGGTGGCCGGGTTGATGTCGTTTACCAAATATTTCCCGAAAGAAATTACCCGCTATCAATATCCGGGGCGGTTTCCTTTCCCTAAATATTTATTCTTTTTAGATAGATGCTTTTTGCTAAATCGCTATGCCTTGGCCAATGGCAAAGAGTTGCTTGTTATCAACACCCATAACTCTGCCTACGACGACACCGGAGAATTGAAAAAGGGCGAATTGGAGTTGCTCAAGAAGTTTTTGTTGGACGAATACGCTAAAGGTAATTACGTAATTGTGGGTGGCGACTGGAATCAATGTCCGCCCGATTTCGACCCAATGACATTTAACCATGGGAAATCAGAAATGCCTTATACCCCTGCCGTTCAAGACCCGAAGTTTATGCCCGAAGGCTGGCAATGGGCAGTGGATGCCTCAATTCCTACCAACCGAAACCTGATAACTGCCTACAGCCCCACCGAGACCTTCACCACCGTGATAGACTATTATCTTATATCTCCAAATGTCGAACTGCTGAATGTTAAAACCATCGACATGCAGTTTGCCTATTCCGATCATCAACCGGTGTATCTAAAAGTGAAACTGAAGAATTCGGGTGCAACGGCTGCATTGAAATAAATTCTTTGCCGGATTGCAAATTATTTATCGACTAGGGTATTAACAACTCTTATTGGAAAACTGTGAACAAAATTTTTTTGAGGCTGTTATCCATACCGTACTATTGCACCGTTAATTTTAAATAGCTACTCTATTATTAATACCAAATTTTATAAAAATGTACCCATTCGATCAAAATGAATTTCGCAAGTATGCCATTAAACACAAGGGCATAAACAGTAATGTATTCGATAAATATTCGAGCATTACTGCAGATTATATCTCTCCAACAATTATTGAAGAGCGGCAGTTAAACATTGCCACCATGGACGTGTTTTCCCGTTTGATGATGGACAGGATTATCTTCCTCGGGGTAGGAATAAACGACTATGTGGCCAATATCATTCAGGCACAATTGCTATTTTTAGAAAGCGTTGATGCCAAGAAAGATATTCAAATTTACATGAATACTCCCGGCGGTTCGGTTTATGCCGGTTTGGGTATTTATGACACTATGCAGTATATCAACCCTGATGTAGCTACTATCTGTACAGGTATGGCGGCTTCGATGGGTGCTGTGTTGCTTTGTGCCGGACAAGCCGGAAAGCGTACTGCATTAAAACACGCTCGGGTGATGATTCACCAACCTATGGGCGGAGCCGAAGGACAAGCTTCAGACATTGAAATCACAGCTCGCGAAATTCAGAAATTGAAAAAGGAACTGTATGACATTATTGCTCGTCATAGCAATCAAACCTACGAAAAGGTCTGGGCCGATAGCGACCGCGATTACTGGATGACCAGTGGCGAAGCTAAAGACTACGGCATGATTGACGAAGTGCTTGAAAAGAAACCGCTATAGTTTGCCAATTTAGAAATGCTATTTAGAAAAGGGACGAATAGTCCCTTTTTTTGTTTACAATAAATTTCCCTGCCAAGAATTACGGGATACCTCCCTTTGGTCGGTATGACACTATTTGATGTGCATTTTAGGGGGAACGATGGAAAAGAATGGGCGGCAGAGCCGCCCATTCTTTTCCATCGTTCCCCCTTCACAGAAGCATACAATGATTGTCATCCCGAACGCAGTGAGGGAACTCAATATAAGCTATATAAAAAAAAATACCATTAGCACTGAAGGGAGACATCTCATTTTATGAAAGGGGTATTTGTTCTGCACCCCTTTTTCTATACCCACCATTTGAAAAACTATTTTTTAAAATATTCCAACATTACCGCTATAAAACTTTATTTTGCTTCCTATTTAAAAAGCCAAGCCCATGCTCGACAAAAACGGAATTGCTAAACGAATTGCCAAAGAACTTCAGGACGGATATTATGTAAACCTCGGAATTGGAATCCCCACCTTGGTGGCCAATTATATTCCTAAAGGGATAAACGTGGTGTTGCAATCCGAAAACGGTCTGCTTGGCATGGGGCCTTTTCCGCACGACGATGAAGTTGATGCCGACCTTATCAATGCAGGCAAACAAACCGTTACCACTATTGCCGGTTCCTCCTTTTTCGATTCAGCAACAAGTTTTGCCATGATTCGTGGCGAACACGTTCAGCTTACCGTTTTGGGAGCCATGGAAGTTTCTGAAAATGGCGACATTGCCAACTGGAAAATACCCGGCAAAATGGTGAAAGGAATGGGCGGAGCAATGGATTTGGTGGCCTCAGCCAAAAACATAATTGTGGCGATGCAGCATGTTAATAAAGCCGGCGAATCCAAACTTCTTCCCAAATGTTCATTACCCCTAACCGGTGTGGGCTGCGTGAAGAAAATTGTTACCGAATTGGGCGTTTTTGATGTATTGCCCGAAGGTGGTTTCAAACTCTTGGAACGTGCACCGGGGGTAAGCATCGAGCAAATCAAAAATTCAACCGCCGGAAAATTGGTGGTGGAAGGTGAGGTGCCTGAAATGGTGGTGTAAGCCCCTGCATTTTTTTATAAAGTTTATTTTTGGGGTGATGCAACCTTTTCGCATCTTCGAGCATCATTGTATGTAGAAAACACAAACCCATGAAAAAAATACTTTTTATCCTTCTTTGCTTATGCGGCCTTAATGTAAAAGGGCAGCACATAACCGATCATAATCTTGCAATACAGATTTGGAATAATTGCAATACCTGTATTGATACAACTACTCAGAATTTGTTGCCAGATGCAATATTTATGGTGGGAATTGGCTTGGGATATAATTTACCAATAACTAATTGGATGGAATTAGAACTCCTGCCATCCCTTACTCGTTTAAGTTTGAGTACTGATGGAGAAATATTGTCAGATTTACCATTACTGCCTGAGCAAATTACTTCAATAAGTTGCATACAATGTGATTTATTAAGTATTAGTAATCTCTCTGACTCACTTGTATATATAAATATGGAAGAGAGCTCCATTAGTGGAGATATTACACTTCCCACATATTGTAAACAGGTATATTTGTCTACAAATCATATTTCTTCAATAAATAATATACCCGTAAACTGTGAACATTTTGATTTGTCTTTTAATCTTTTGACTACTATTCCCAATATTCCAGCATCAGTAAGTAATCTCACAATATATGGCAACAATATTTCTTGCCTTCCTTTATTACCAACAGGTTTAGATACATTACAAATTGATGATAGAAACTGTTTACCCAATCTGCCAATTTCAATAAATTCCATTTTTGTTTTTTATCCTAATGGAAGCAATGATCCTGAATATCCAGCAACTTCCTATCCATTATGCAATATTTATAACGCAAGCAGTTGTGGACAATATATCCCTATTTCAGGTCAACTTTTTACTGACTACAACGCAAATGGCATTCAGGATGAAAATGATTTACCTATTTCAAACAAGATTGTAAGTACTTCGCCAGGTTGGTACTCCTGCATTAGTGATAGTATGGGCTT
>CANJNG010000130.1 GCA_947475205.1 Bacteroidota bacterium | reverse complement strand
TTCCGCTCACAGTTGCATTGAGCGTACTTTCTCCCGGTGAATCGTAATAAATTTGCTGCGGGAAGTCATGTCGGCGGTTTTCGGCAGTAAAGCTGCGAATGTCGTTTTTCTTAACGAAGAACTTTGTGGGTAAACTGCCTTCGGGCATTGCCACATAAAAAATGCTATCGTTTATTGCCCGCATGCTCAATTTCTCTTTAAACAGGGTATCGCCATTTTCTATCTGAAATCCAATACCAATCATTACTGAATCGCCACTTTCGGATGCTGTCATTGCCCATGTTTCTACCGATTTATAGTTACCTTCCACACTTTCCCAATGGCCTTCGAGCCAGCGGAATGCATCTAATTTGTTTTCTTTCTTTCTTTCGCAGGAATGCAGTATTAATAGGCTACACAAAAGGAAAGCTAAGCCCGTATATCGTTTATAATATGCGTTTGTAATCATGGAAATTTATTTCTGGTTCTTTCGTACTTTAACTCCTTACCTTTGAAGAAATGACTGTTAAACGGCAAATCTTTTTTGTGCTTGCAAATTAAAGCCTCAAATTTCTACTTTTGCAAAAAATAATACAGGGCGAAGGAAAACATTTTTGATGAAAAAAATCCGGCTAAATGTAATTGGTCTTCAATACAGCCAAACTCAAACCGGGGCCTATGCCCTCTTGCTCACAGAACAGAACGGCAGACGGCGTTTACCCATAATCATTGGAGGTCCCGAAGCTCAAAGCATAGCCTTAGAATTGGAGAAAATGACTCCGTCGCGTCCGCTAACACACGATATTTTTAAAGCCTTTGCCGATAGTTTTAATGTAGAACTTACCGAAGTGGTGATTTACAACTTGGTTGAAGGTGTATTTTTTTCAAAAATGATATTTGCCAACGCCGAAAAAGAAGTGGAGTTAGACAGCCGAACTTCGGATGCTGTTGCACTTGCCTTGCGTTTCGGAAGTCCGATTTACACCTACGAGAATATTCTTTCTTCTGCCGGAATACTCATCGACCCCGATTCGTCCGACTTCGGTTTATTAGACCCCGAGCCTGATGAAGATGAACCGGTAAGCGAATTTTCTAGAGTTGAAGATACTGAATTAGAAAAAATGCTTCAAGAAGCTTTGGATGATGAGGAATACGAAAAGGCTTCACGCATCAGGGACGAAATAAAAAACAGAAGTAAGAATTAGGAATTGGGCTAAAATTTAGCCTTCCTTCTCCTTTTAACTTGAATTTCCTCTTTTTTTATGCTACTATGTATAATTAGCCAAAGTGCTATTTCTATATTACCCTTTCATTAATTATCAACCATTGTTAGTTAAATTCTAAATTGTGTTAAATCAAACTACCTACATTTGCTGCCCAATTTAATAAAATGAAAAAAATATTTACTACTTTATTTGCTGTTTCTGCTGCATTTGTAGCATCAGCACAAAGCCCATGTTCGGAGTTGTTCATTTCTGAGTACGCCGAAGGGTCGAGCCAAAATAAGGCCATTGAAATTTATAATCCCACTTCTTCTCCAAAAAGTTTAACAGGATATTTTTTAAGGAGATACAACAATGGCGATGTAAACTTCACTGCCGGAGGCGAATTGGCCCTTTCTGGTACTATTGCTCCCAAAGGTGTTTGGGTAGTTACTAATAGCCAAACCACAGGTTCAACTGGTACTTGCGACCCACTTTTGAGAGCAAAAGCCGATCAATTAGATGGAATTTATCCAGCTCCTACTTATTTCAATGGTAATGATGCTGTAACACTTGAATTTGGTACAACTAGAGTTGATATTTTTGGGAAAATTGGTCAAAACCCAGGTCCAGATGAAGCGTGGTCCACTGATTTCCCATACGATGGTGCTGGAACTTGGATTACCGAAGGTCATACTATGATTCGCAAAGCAAGCGTAACAGGTGGTATAACTGTAAATCCAGATAATTTTAATCCAATGGCGGAATACGACACTCTGCCCGAAAACTCATGGGATAGCCTAAAAATGCATACTTGTGTATGTATTACAGCTGGAATAAACGAGGCAAAAGTCAAGTATGTATCAGTGTTCCCAAATCCATCAAATAATGCTGATGTTACTTTATCGGTTGCCGACAGAGTGGGCAAAATAGAATTGATCGACCGCTCAGGTAGAATTTGTGCTGCTTTTGATAATTCAGAAAAAGTAAGCACAGGATACCGTTTCAGCACAATAGGAGTGCTGAAAGGTTTATATATTGTTAAGGCGTATATGGCTGGTGGCGAAATTGGCTTTAGTAAACTTTCGGTAGAGTAAATAGCCTCATTCTAAAAGCGTTTTGTTTGGCCTTTTCTGCTAAGCAAAACGCTTCTTTTTTTAAGTTTAAAAATCATTTTAGGATAAATAAATGTCTTTTATAGCAAAGGCTTCCCTCTCGTTTTCCTTAATTTTATTATCAATTTCGGCCTTTTCTCAAGGTTTAGTAAAGGGAACAATCAAAAGTTCGGCATCGGGTGAAACCCTCATTGGTGCCAGTGTAACTTATGCTCCGGGCAAAGGTGCAACTACCGATTTAGACGGAAACTTTTCACTCTCAGTTCCTGATGGTGAATATGAAATAACAGTTTCATATGTGGGGTTTTCTCCAAAGATTCAAATAGTTAAAGTTGCCGGAAAACCTATTCTACTTAATTTTTCCTTAGAGACTACCGAACTGCAAGTGGTGGAAGTGGTGGCAGATGTAGCACGGACTCGCGAAACTCCTGTGGCATTTACCAATATTAGCGGAGTAAAAATTCAGGAAGAGGCCGCCGGACGAGATTTGCCTATGATGTTAAATTCTACACCGGGAGTTTACGCCACTGAGCAAGGTGGAGGAATGGGCGATAGCCGAGTAAATATTCGTGGATTCGACCAACGCAATGTAGCTGTAATGGTGGACGGCGTACCCGTAAACGATATGGAAAATGGTCAGGTGTTTTGGAGCAACTGGGATAACCTTGGCGATGTAACTCGCACAATGCAAGTGCAGCGTGGTTTAGGAGCATCGAAATTAGCCATCCCGAGTGTAGGTGGCACTATCAACATCATGACGAAGGGCATTGACAGCAAAAAAGGCGGTTATGTAAAGCAAGAAATAGGAAACGTAGGGATGACAAGGCCTCTACATGGGTTTAGCGAAGGAGTTTTTAAGGGGTCAAACGTTTCACTTATTCAACAATCAAAAACCAGTTTTGGTTATAATTCGGGCAGATTGAAAGGCGGGTGGGGAATTACATTTGCGGGAAGCTACCGTCGTGGTGAAGGTTATGTGCAGCAAGCCGATTATGAAGCGTGGGGGTATTTTATCAAAATTCAAAAAGAATTTAAAAACCAATTGCTCACATTTTCGGTGAGTGGTGCTCCGCAAGTACACGGCCAACGCACAACTCGTTTGCCAATTGCCGTGTATAACACCAAAATGGCCGAAAACATGGGCATACCTGTTGATTCCATTTTGAATAATAGCCCAAATCCGTCAACTACTACCAACAGTGCCGCCAACTATTCCAACTCGGCCATTGGTGACAGAGGTGCAAGGTTTAATCCGGCTTGGGGCTATTATTATGATAAGGATAGCGTGAAACGCAAAATAAATCCAAGCCAAAACTATTATCATAAACCTCAATTTAACCTCAGCCATTTTTGGTCGCCAAACAGTAAGTTTACTTGGAGCAATGTTGCCTATCTATCTATTGGTAGCGGCGGCGGCGAAGCATTTACCAGCACTAGCACCTTCGTTCGAGATTCGGCCACCGGGAATTTTGATTTCACCAAATCTTACCAACAAAACCACAGCTACATTGATAAAACCTACGATAGTCTTTTAACCCAAAGCAATCGCATTATTCGGGCTTCGGTAAACGACCACTTTTGGTATGGTTTGCTTTCCACACTTAATTACTCTCCCACCAAAAGCCTCAACATTATGGGAGGGATAGACCTTAGAAGCTATAAGGGGACGCACTATCAGGAAGTTAGGAATTTATTTGGTGGCGATTATGTTGTGGATAAAAGCGATGAGCTAAGCCCAAAGCCGCTTGTGCCAGGCGACCCAAATTTCGCTTCCCGCATGAAGAAAGTTGGCGATAAATTCAACTACCACAATTCAGGGATTATCCGGTGGCTGGGTTCGTTTTTGCAAGCTGAGTATAAAAAAGGGAAATTTACAGTTTTTGCCAATGGTTCTGTTTCCTATACAGGCTATAAACGGGTAGATTATTTCCGCAAAAAGGATTTGGTGCTTTCTGACACCACTGTCGAAGAATCGTTAGGCTGGGGCGACACACTAGCTCATTACAATGGGCATGTATATAAGGCTGACACTTTTCGTAAGTATTTCCCAACAATACCCCTAAGTTCTACCGAACTTTACAATAAGGACAGTAAAGAAGCACGTTACAATACCCAAGATTGGAAATGGTTTACAGGATATACTATCAAAGTAGGAAGCAATTACAATATTGACGAACACCACAATATCTTCATCAATGCGGGTCTTTTAAGCATTGCCCCTCGGTACTCACAGTTTTACACCAATAATTCCAACCAAGGATTTCCAGATGTGAAACAGCAGTATATAAAAGCAGTAGAAATTGGGTATGGCTTCAAATTAAAACGCCACGCTTTTAATGTGAATGGCTATTACACATATTGGGAAAACAAACCCCCATCGAATCAGGCAACCCTCAATTATGAGAACGAACTTTATTCCTATGTTTTACAAGGCATTAATACACAAAGCATAGGGGTGGAATTTGATGCCACAGGATACATTTTAAAACGTTTGCAATACGAAGCTGCTTTTTCGCTTGGCGATTGGAAATATACGGGTAGTGGAACAGCATACCTATATGACCAAGGTACCGAAAAATTAAAGTTTACCCTATATCCAAATACCACAAATGTACATACTGGAGATGCAGCCCAAGTGCAAGCCTCGGCATCGTTGCGTTACGAGCCTTTTAAAGGCTTTTACTTAAAAGGGAAAGTAAACTATTTTGGGAAAAACTATGCTACATTTGACCCACTTACACTATTGCCTGTTTACGATAACGGTGTGCAGGTAGGTGATAACGGTGGCCGCGATTCGTGGCAAATACCCGATTATTACTTTATCGAACTTCACGCCGGATATAGCTGGAAAGCGTGGAAATTAGCGTTCAATCTGAATGCAAGTGTTGTAAATTTGACCGATAATAATTACATTTCAGATGCCCAAAACGGAATCAAATTTGATGCCACCACTGCAACAGTATATGTTGCACAAGGTCGAAGATATACCCTTGGATTAAAAATAGCTTTTTAAATTTCACTGACAAATACAAACAAATTCATCATAAAAATCAAATGAAGAAAATCATTTACCTAACAATTATTAATTGTTCATTATTAATTTTTAATTCAAAGGCTCAAACCCCTTTGCCAACATCTTACGACTTTGAAAACTTCGCAGGTCAGGCATCATTGCCAGCGGGTTGGAATACCAACATTGACGGTGTGTTTACTTACCAAGTTGGCGTTACCGGGGTAGCTGGAAAAATAGACTTAGAAGGAGAATATATTCAAGTTTTTACCGCCGATCCAATGGGAGCTATTACCTTTTATCTTAAAGCTTGGTTAGGCAATGTTTCGAGTTGGAGCGGAACTTTTAAAGTACAAGAATCTATAAACGGGACTACTTGGACTGATTTGGCCAGTTACACCACGCTTAATAAAGATGCCTACGACCTTTATACCCTTACTCCTGCTTCGGCATCACGCTATGTACGCTGGTATTTCGACACTAAAGTTTCGGGTTGTAATGTGGGTATAGATGATATTGCTATCCCGCTTGGGCAAATCATTACACCCGAAATTCAGGTGGAACAAAATTCGGTAGTGCTGTTTGATGGCGGCACCAGTCAAGCCTTTGGTTCGGCGGTTGGTTCGCCAGTGAATGCTGATTTCACGATTCGCAATTTGTCCGTAGCACAAAATTTGACCCTCTCGGGAGCAACTTTTTCGGGGCCTAATGCTGGGGCTTATTTGGCCACAACGGTTCCTTCAAGCATTGCACCTGGGGCTACAGGAACACTTACCGTGCAGTTTATTCCCTCGGTATCAGGCAGCCTTCCTGCTACAATGACCATTGCTAATAACGACCCCGATGAAGGATCGTACACCTTAAATTTATATGGAGTGGGCGGTACACTTGCATCTGAACCCACAGTACAAGCCACGAATCTTAGCTTCAATAATGTAAAAGCCTATCGTTACGCTGTATCGTTTAATCAAGCATCTACTCAGCCCGATGGCGGCTATTTGGTGCTTCGGAAAACGGGTTCGGCAGTTGCAGATATGCCCGCCGATGGTGCTTCATACACCAAAGGAGATTATATCGGCAGTTCACAAGTGGTTTATGTAGGTGCAGGTAACAGCTTTGTTCCAAAGTTCAATGTAGCTTCCACTGCTTATCATTTTGCGGTTTATACCTTCAACGGCGATGGTACATATACCAACTACAATACTACATCGCCGCTTACGGGTAGTGTAACCACAACGGGAGCAAACCCTGGGACATATTATTCAACGATTAATCCAACTACTCCTACATTCTTAACTGATTTAAAAAATAAAATCTATACGCATACTTCTCTGTTTTATGGTAATTACGAACAAACAATGGTTCGGCTATTTGAATCGAGAGATACTACTGGCGGTGAAAGTGTGATAACTTGCGTTTATAGCGGCGAGAATAAAGTTTATACTGGTAGTTTAAGTTGGACTACGGATAATTTTAGTCGCGAACACACTTACTGCCAAAGTTGGATGCCTAGCTATCCTGCCGGGACTTCTGGGCCAAATGGGGGGGAGCTTCCTGAATATAATGACCAGCACCACTTGTTTCCTACAAACCAAAATCAAGCAAATGCAGTGCGTTCAAACAATGCACTGGGCAAAGTGGTAACCGTTACAAGCACATACTTGGGTGCAAAATATGGCAAAGATGCTAACGGAATAAATGTGTATGAGCCCCGCGATAGCCACAAAGGCGATGCTGCACGGGCAATGTTTTATATGTGTGCTGCATATAATGGCCAATCGGGCAATGCATGGGATTTGAATGTAGTGTTAATGCCTTCGGGCAATGCCTTGGTACAAGACCAAAATATATTGCGTCAGTGGCACTTTCAAGACCCACCCGATGCATGGGAAATAGCCAGAAACGAGTTCTTGGATTCTTTACAAGGTAACCGCAACCCGTTTATCGACAATCCAGACTGGGTTTGTAATATCAATTTTTCTAACATGACATACATCGCTAATCCAACTGCTGCCCCATGTGAATCTTCTGGAATTGAAAATCAAAATATACAATCTACAGATATTTCTGTTTATCCAAACCCCGCCAAAGATTTCTTAAATGTGTCCTTGAATGCAAATACTAACCAAGCCTTATCCATCTCCATCCAAGATATCTCAGGTAAAGTAGTTTTCTCGGAGAAATACAAAGCCGCTGCCGGAAACAACCAATACCCTTTAAATATTTCATCTTTAGCAAAAGGGAATTACTTCGTTAAGATTGTTTCTGCTGATGGAGTTGGAGTTAGAAAGATTGTGAAAGAATAAAAGAATTAACCTTTATTTATTACGCCTCACAGAATTCAGAATTGAATTTTGTGAGGCGTTTTGTTAAATTCATTTTTTAGGGTGAATTAGCATTTTTTGTTAATATGCGAACTTTATCCTGATTCCCTTTCACCCTCATATTCAATTCTAACAGGATTTAAACCGATATTTGCCGCCCATTTTCGGATTCCCGAAAGAAATTGCTGCCCTTGCCAACCAAACTTATAAAGTTCATCATCCCCTTGTTTTGTTTAGTGGGAATGTCGGTTGGGGCATATTCGCAAGACTTCAAAAACATTACTGATTCGCTTAATGTAGAAGATTCAACCCTCACCACATCACCAGTAGTGGATACAAATGTTGTAGTAATCCCTGATTCAATCATCTTAGTAAAAGACACGACAGCAAAGGTGCTGAAAGTAAAACCGCCGGGTGAAGAAAAGCTAAAATCAAAGGTGGAATATTCTGCTCGTGATAGTATTCGGTTTGAGGTGGAAAAGAAGAAAATCTATTTATATGGAGATGCCAAAATCAATTACGAATCCACCAACGTGCAAGCCGGATACATTGAAATAGATTGGGTGACGAATGAAATTATTGCCCTGCCTTTAATTGATAGCTTGGGCAAGGAAACCGAATTACCCGTGATGGTGGATAATGGGCAAAGCTATAATAGCCATTCCTTAGTCTATAATTTTGATTCGAAGAAAGGCCGAATAAAGCAGGTGATAACCAGCCAGGGCGATGGAAAACTTCACGGCGAAGTGGTGAAGAAGATTGACGAGAAAAGTATGTTTATCAAGAACGGAAAGTTTAGTACATGCTTAGATGACGACCCTCACTTTTACATTCAGTCCAACAAACTAAAGGTTATTCAAAACGATAAGATAGTTACAGGGCCGGCCTATTTCGCCTTTGAAAAAGTACCGTCGCCCTTGGTTGTACCTTTTGGATTCTTTCCCAACACTCAAAAACAGAAATCGGGTTTAATATTGCCTGCTCCCGGGCAAAGTGCCGACCAAGGGTTTTTCTTCCGAAACATTGGTTACTTTATTGCCATAAGCGAAAAAATTACCATGCAAGTAAATGCTGATTTATACACCAAAGGCAGTTTCGGGCTAAGAGTAGGAACTCAGTATAAGAAACGCTACAAATATTATGGCAGTTTAGATTTGAGTCATAACACTTTCATAACTAGCAGTAAAGAGCTTCCAGACTATAGAGTTACCCGCAACTATTTTGTGAAGTGGAAACACGTTCAGGATATAAAGGCAAGGCCAAACTCAAACTTTTCGGGAGAAATAAACGCAGGGACCAATACCTCATTTACTAGAAACGTTTCGGCAGTTAGTAATGTGCAGAACTTCCTTACCAACACCTTTAAATCAAACATCAGCTATTCAAAAACATTTGTTGGGACTCCTTTCAACCTTATACTTAACGCTACCCACGACCAAAACACACAAACCAAAATCATCAACGTAACTCTGCCCCAATTGCAAGTAAACATGCAGCGGATTTTCCCATTTGCCCGCAAAGAGGTTATCGGTTCGCAAAAGTGGTATGAAAAGGTGGGGCTTAACTATACGTTTAATGCCCGAAATACTTATTCGGCTGCCGATTCGGTTTTTCTGAACAAGAATAACATTAAGAAAATGAGCTATGGCATTCAGCACAATGCCTCAATGAGTACGAATTTTAAGGTGATGAAATACTTTACGCTTACTCCTTCCATTAATGCCAATTCGCGGTTTGATTTTAAAAGCATTGACAAGCATTATGAAATTCTTACTGATTCCACCGGAGTGCAAAGAGATACCCTGATTACCGATACCATTCAAGGCTTTTTTCCCAATGCTGATGTAAGCGGAAATCTTGCTCTCACCACAGTGGTGTATGGAATGTACCGTTTTAAAGGCCGGGTGGAAGCCCTTCGGCACACCATGACTCCTTCGCTATCGTTTAACTACCGTCCCGATTTAACCCTAACTCAAACGACTCGTTCAACTTTAACCGGAACCGAAAACAAATACAATCGCCACGATATTGGAACGTATGGTGCTCCTCCCAAAGGGAAACAGGGGGCATTGAATTTTTCGCTAATGAATAATATTGAGATGAAAGTGAAGCCCGGCAAGAAAGATACGGCTACTGCATCACGAAAAATAAAACTCCTCGACCAGTTGGGCTTAACCGGAGGTTATAACCTTTTGGCCGATAGCAATCGCCTTTCCGATATAGCCATGCGAGCCGTAACTACCATTTTTAATGGTAGGGTTGGGATCAACTACTCCATGAACTGGTCGCCTTACACAGTGGACTCTAACGGAACGCTCACCCGTTTTTATACCATTGATAGAGAAAAGAAACTATTGCGATTTAAAACAGCTTCCTTGGCCATGACTTTTAACCTGAACAAAAGCACTGCAACCAAAAAGCCTCGCCAAAGCAAATATGGAACTGAAGATGAATTGGCCTATATAAACGCTCATCCCGATGAGTTTCTCGATTTCAATATCCCCTGGAATGTGTCGCTTGGCTACAACATAAACTATTCAAAAAACTTTAAGAAAACCCTTACAGATGCTGAGAAGAAAAACCAAATGACAATGGCTTTATCGCTTAGTGGCGATTTCTCCATTACGCCGAAATGGAAAATTCAGGTAACGAGCGGATACGATTTTGCAAACAAAAAAATGAGTACTACTTCGGTAAACATATACCGCGACCTGCATTGCTGGGAAATAAAACTCAACTGGATTCCATTTGGACAGCAGCAGAGTTACCAAATTACCATTCAACCTAAAGCAGGCTTACTGCAAGACTTGAAAATTACCCGAACACGGAGTTGGTTTGATAGGTAGGGGATTGGTTGAGAGTAGGTGTACGACAATTTTCCGTTTTGTGGATAAAGTTGAGATGCCTCCCTACGGTGCCAATGACAGTTTTCTTATACTTCTGATATTGAGTTCCCTCAAACGTTCGGGATGACACGATTTTAGGAGTATTTAAGGATGAAGGGGGGAGAGAATGGGCGGCAGAGCCGCCCATTCT
>CANJNG010000129.1 GCA_947475205.1 Bacteroidota bacterium | reverse complement strand
CATTATTTCAATGGGTTCGATGGTTTCATCCAACATTTCCAGCACACGTTCGGTGGCTCCAACGGCTTTCTGCAATTGGGCATAGAGTTCGGCTATCCCACCAATACTTGCCCCAACGAATACGGAATAAAGAATAAACTGAAACATGGTGCCTACAGTGAGTTCGCCGTTATGCACCATGGTAACGCCATTCCAAATCACAAAAATTATAGAACCAAACAGGCAGAAGATAATAAAAGAAGCAAAGGCCCCACGAGCCACAGCCCCTTTCATAGCTGCTGAAAAAATGCTTTGGGTGCTTCGGTTGTAGCGGCTTGATTCAAAAAACTCGTTGGCAAATGATTTCACATTGGCAATGCCTTGAAGGGTTTCTTCCACAATGGTGTTGCTTTCGGCAATTTTATCCTGCGTTTCTTTCGATATTTTACGAATGGTGCGACCAAATACCACCGCAAAAATGGCTACCAAAGGCACTACGGCTACCATGACGAGGGTGAGCTTAACTGAAGTGAAAGCCAGAAAGATAATCCCTCCAATAATAAGGATAAACTGTCTTAAAAATTCGGCCACTGTGGTGGTGAAGGTGTCTTGAAGCATTACCAAATCGCTGCTGAGGCGGCTGTTGAGTTCGCCTACCCGTCGTTGCGAGAAAAAGGTCATGGGCAGCCTTATGAGGTGCGAATAGCTTTGGCGACGGATGGTAGCCAACACGTTTTCGGTAACGTTTACAAACAAATAAATTCGCATAAACGAGAAAATAGCCTGGGCTATAAAGAGCACAAGCAGCCAAAGGGCAATGGTGTTAATGTTGTCGGGTAGCTTATCGGACGCAGCATTGATGAGTTTCCCCATAAGCATCGGGAACACTAAGGCCACACCCGAAGTAAGCACCAAAAAAACCAGTCCCAGTAAATATTTCCAGCGGTGGGGTTTGAAATAACTGAATATTCTAACGGTTTTGCTAATTGATTCTTTGTTGATTTTTGCCTTCGGAAGGTCTTCTGTATCTTTCCACGCCATAATGCTCGTTGTGTTTTATCGGCTCAAAAGTAAGGTGGCGAAACGGAGTGGGGCGGACTTAATGAAAATTAACAGAATAAGTATTGAGAGGTGAGTAATGGATTTTAGAGCGGGAAATTAAAGATAAGGCGATTAACAGTTGGTATTTGATGAAATTGGAGTTTTGTTTTGAAACCCCCTCCAACTCCCCCTTTAAAAGAGGGAGAGCTTCGGCTATCCCTTTCTTGAAAGTTAAAGCAAAGACCAACATTTTGTCGCTGCCTCTATAACCTAGAGACTAAAATGAATTTATCCAATAGACATTTCCCATTACTAAAATCCCTATCATTGAACCATGAAAAATAGCGTGTTGTTTTTAACCTTTATTTCTTTCCCCTATTGGGCATTGTGTCAAAACCTGAACAATGTTACCTCGTGGGCATATCAGTTACAGAATCTCGACATAGTTCAAGTAGCTGCCGATACCTCGTTTCAATTGGTGGTGATGGACTATTCTGCCGATGGCACCGATGATACTAAGTATGCGGCTACCGATATTTCCCAAATCAAGAATTCGGGTAAAAAGGCTATAAGTTATATAAGCATTGGCGAAGCTGAAGATTACCGCTACTATTGGCAGACGTCGTGGAACAGCAATCCACCGGCGTTTTTGGGTGCTGAAAATCCTGATTGGGCCGGAAACTATAAAGTGAGGTTTTGGGATACCGCCTGGCAAAGCACCGTGTTTGGATATATCGACACCATTATTGCTCAGGGTTTTGATGGCATTTATTTAGATATAATTGATGCCTATTACTATTGGCAAACCGAAAATCCCGAGCAGCCCTTAGCCGACAGCTTAATGGTGCAATTTGTGCTCAACATTCGGCAACATGTAGATGCCGCCCATCCCGGTAGCCGATTTTTTATACTGCCACAAAATGGCGAAGAAATCATTGAAAGCAACAATGTATCGCCACAACTTGCCCAGCTTTACCTCGGTGCTATTGATGGCGTAGGTATTGAAGATGTTTTCTTTTCCGGTAATGCCGATATGGATAATCCCCACAGCCCGGATGGTTACCGCTTGACTATTTTACAACACTATCAGCAGGTCGGCAAAAAGGTATTCAATATCGAATACATTAGCCAATCTGCTAAAATAAACCAGTATGAGCAAGACATTCAGCAGTATGGATTTGTTCCTTATTACTGCGTTCGGAATCTAGACCAACTTTGCGGACAACCCACATGGGTAGGCATTCCCACTGCGAATGAAACACCCAAATTAGTTTTTTCCGATGGCCGTTTAAGCCTTTCCTCCCAAGAAAGAATTACTTCCCTGCATCTAATAGATATAATGGGTCGCACAGTGGCAGAGCATGAAAACGTATCGCTTTCGGGGCTACCTCCCGGAATTTATTGGGCAAAAGTTACTTTGGGGGAGAAGTACCATATCTTATCAGTAGCGATATATTAATTTCCAGTGTTTGCTGAAGATTAACCTTAGTCTCCGCTTTTGTATCCAAAGGCTAAAATATCGAGCCTAAAATACTTTTCCAATTTCGTATATATTTGTCGCATCGGGTTAATCAGCAATAAAGCCATTAACATTTTGATTTAAAGATATATTTATGCACAGCGGAAAGAATTTTTCATTTAAAGAAGTAATGTTTTGGACGCGGCGAGATATTTATCTCCTGCTCCTTATTGCCACCGTTCCCACCTTTTGCTATCAAGTATTGGGTTGGAAATGGCTATCTATACCTTGGTTGCCTGTGGCACTTTTGGGTACCGCAGTGGCCTTTGTGGTTGGGTTTAAAAACAATGCATCATATGACCGCATGTGGGAAGCCCGCAAAGCCTGGGGTGCAATTGTGAACTCAAGCCGAAGCTGGGGAATAATGGTGAAAGATTTTATCTCGAACCGCCATGCCGCATCGCCACTTGCCGAAGAAGCACTTCAGCAAGAAAAAATTAAACTTATAAAGTATCATTTTGCTTGGCTCACTGCACTGCGGTTTCAGTTGCGAGAAGCCCGTGAATGGGAAGCCATTTACAAAAAACATAATCAGGAGTATAAAGAAAAATGGTTTTCGGTGCATGAGCATAAACATGAAATGAAGCACGACCTTTTGCTGTATCTGAGCCCCGAAGAGGTAGAAATTGTTTTGAGTAAAACCAACAAAGCAGCCCAACTGCTGGCCATGCAATCTACGCATCTAAAATCGCTTCACGACCGCGGCCTGATTGAAGATTTCAGGCATATTGAATTGGAAAAAATGTTGGTGGAATTCTATAACCAGCAAGGAGTTTCGGAACGTATTAAGAATTCGCCCTATCCTCGCCAATATGCTACGCTTAACCTCTATTTCATCAAGATATTTGTGTTTCTGATTCCGCTCGGAATGTTGCAAGAGTTTCAGAAATTGGGCGGTTGCCTTATTTGGTTCTCTATCCCGTTTAGTGCTTTGTCGGCATGGATTTTCACTACCTTGGAAAAGATTGGCGAATCTACCGAAAGTCCCTTTGAAGGCAGTGCTAACGATGTTCCCATCACGGCAATCAGCCGAAACATTGAAATAGATTTAATGGAAATGTTTGGAATGCCCAATGCACCCAAACCCCTAAAACCCGAAAACAACATTTTAGTATAAGCAGCTATGTTTGAACAATTCTTTGAAAACAACAAAAAGTGGGTTGCCGATAAACTCGACATCGACCCCGATTACTTCGAAAACCTATCGAAAGGGCAGCACCCCGAATATCTGTATATTGGCTGCTCAGATAGCCGAGTAACCGCCGAAGACCTAATGGGCGTTGGCCCCGGCGAAGTATTTATTCACCGAAACATTGCCAATCTCGTTGTAAGCACCGACAATAACCTGAATGCGGTGGTACAATATGCTGTGGAGCACCTGAAAGTAAAACATATAATCGTGTGTGGACACTATGAATGCGGAGGCGTGAAAGCCGCATTAAACCCAACCGATATGGGTCAATTAAACAGTTGGCTGCAAACCCTGCGAGATGTGTATCGTTTTCATCAGGCAGAATTAGACGCAATAACCGACCAGCAAAAACGCTTCGATAGACTGGTGGAACTCAACGTGCGGGAGCAATGCATCAATATTATAAAGATTGACCATGTGCAGCGATCCTGGTATCGCACGGGCTACCCAAAAGTGTGGGGCTGGGTGTTCAATGTTAGAACGGGCGGAATCAATGATTTGGGCTTGGTGGCCGAAGAAGAGTTTGCTTCTATCCGCAAGATTTATGATTTAAAACCCTTGGGATAAGTAGGGACAGGGAAATTTCCCTGCCCCTACAAACCAATAAACCCAACAGGGTTTTGAAACCTGTTGGGTTTAATTGCAGGGTAGAAATTTTCTTTCCTACCCCAAGGCCATCTCAAGGCTTGCCCCTACTGGCACACAATCGAAACCGGGCTACTCAAGTTACTCATTCCAACAGAGTTTCCGGCATAGTAATACACATAAAACCGGGTGCCGGAATTGAGCCCGATAAACGATTTTTTACGTTTCTTACCCACGTTTAACTGCATATACACATCGGGGCTGCCCTCTGGCAGCGGGGCAGCGGTTATCTGGCCTTCGTGCGTGATGGTTAGTGCCAACTGCTGACTGGCAAGTATTGCTCCGTAAAATTCAGCATTGGGAATAGAACTGCAATCGGCATCAATTACGCCAATGGTTGTAGTGCTTAATACAGGTTGAACTATTACCGGTGCCGATTTTGAACCCGAGCCTGTTTGGGTAGGCACATACCCAGCCAAAACAATAATGGCCGTGTCGCCATTAGCAATAGGGTTTACATACAATCCTAAATCATCGAGGGTTTTAATTAATAAATTGTAAGCCAATTCATACGCACCCTTTTGGTCTTTGCCACCATTTTTGTAGGCCGTACGTTTTGATTTAAAATCCTCTAAAATTACCCCAAACGCAGCCTCACTGATGGGTGGCGTAACAAACACTGTTGCATTGCCGTAAATTCCTGTTTTAACACCCTTACCAAAATCGTAAAGGTCGACGATTTTAATGTACTTGTAAGATTTTGAACAAATTGATAGTTTCATTTTTTTAAAATTTAATTGTTAATTATTTGATAATTAAATATCTAATTACACTTCCTCACACGGTAATAAGCTGCATCTGCCGTAAAAAACAAAAATGATTGAAAGAATTCCATTCTTGTGGCAAAGAATCTAATTTCTGTGGCAAAGAATTCAATTTTAGCAGCAAGAAATCCAATTTCTATGGCACTAAATCCAATTCTTGTGGCAAAGAATCTAATTTCTGTGGAAGGAAATCTAATTCTTGTGGCAAAGAATTCAATTTTAGTGGCAAAGAATCTGATTCTTGTGGCAGGAAATTCAATTCTTGTGGCAAAGAACAGTTTCTTTGAACCAAAATTGCTTTTCAAAACATCAGTAGCTTGTTTCAGTATGTGAAAGAACTTTCGATGAGCAAAAGAATAAAAAATAAATGAAAGCAAAATGCGTAGGGCTACGCAAACCATATATAATACAATGATAATGAATGTGTTTATTTTACTATTTCCGCTTAATATTGCAGAAAGGAAAATAAGGATACCAATCCTTGGGCGACAATATTTTTAAATCCATCAACATAATATTGCAAATGCCAATGTCGCTCACATTAAGCACCTCATACAAATTACTGAAATAGCGGGGTATTGAACGAGGCTCTGCATCAAGAAATTCCGATAAGTTATTGTTTGAATATCCTAACGTACGCACTTTTAATCCGAAAAACAAATCAGGTGTGAGTATCTTCTTCAATTCAACGGGATCTATATTGGCATATAGCGAATTACTCTTGATTTCTGCAAGACATTCGGCATATTGCTGCTCGGTTATCCCCGCTTCCTTACGCTGCAATCGGTTCAGGGCAAATTTTACATCTACGTCCATCCTGATATATTTAAAGATTCAGAATGCAAATATTATCGGCAAAAAAACAGACCATATCAAAATTTTCTTACTAAAATTTCTCATAATCTACAGTTCTTAGCCCCCCTTTTTTGCCCATTCCGAAACCTGAAACCCGCACCCGACAAGGGTTTCCGACTGACAAAAATTTTCTATTTTCCTTTCTAAAAATGGGATTTCGGGGGGATTTTCGTTTCGATGAATTGAGGGAAAGTATGGATGAATGAAAATTGATGGTTGAAAAATATTTGCTGGGCTTTGGGGTTTGGATTAGGGAGAGATGTATTTTTGGGGTAAAATATATGTACACTGCGTTATGGCACAAATCTACCCAAATACGGACGGATATGTGCCCTGTTATGCACATATAAGCGAGTTAGCGGTCATTGTAAGGGCGACACCGAAACTGACGACATCAACCGAAAAAGAAAAAATTACAACGACACAGATTGGCGTACTTACAGCCGACATTTGCAACAGATAAAATTAGAAATGGAAAAAATAATAGTAGAAAGTTTAACATTAAAGGAATTGTTTGACAAGCAACAACCGCTTGCTATTCCCGAATATCAAAGACCTTATGTTTGGACACCAAAGGAAATAGACAAACTTTTAGTACAAATTAAACAACATCAAGAGCGAACTGATGAAAAGCCTTTATTCTATTTAGGCAGTATTGTTTTGCACAAAAAAGACAACTCACTTGAAATTATTGACGGACAGCAAAGGCTTACAACCTTACAAATTTTATCATTAATTAAATCAAAGTCTGATTTTGGAATAAAATACAACCACCCAATTTCTTTAAAAAATATCAAATCAAACCACAGTCATTTTTCCAATAATAACTTTGAATTAATTGATTTAAAAAACATTAACGTAACTATCGTAATTGTTGAAAATGAAGATTTGGCATATAGTTTTTTTGAAACGCTAAATACAGGAGGTAAACGATTGTCTGGTACTGATATTTTAAAAGCACATCATTTACGAAGCATTACAAAAATTCCAGAACGAAATAAATATGCTTACAACTGGGAAGAACGACAAAGGAATTTAGAAGCAGTAAATAAATTATTAGCCAAAGCACGTAGAATTGATTATTTGAAGCCCAAAAATATACCTGACAAATTTGCAAGTGCTGAAAATTGGAAAAATGTATTAACGGAAGATTTTGCCGAAAATGTAGGAAAGGAAAAGTTAGACATTGGTTATTCATTAGTTGAAATTGAAGAAAACACGCACCGCATTATTTCAAACAAATACTCTATTAGACAACCATTGAATGAAGGCAAAAATTATATCAACTATTTAATGAGTTTTTCCAATGCTTATAACGCAATTTTTGATACAAAAAACAGAGAAGATTACTATTCAAAATTCAATAATAAAATGATAGAGCAAATAGACGGTACTGTTGATTTGCGAAGTTTTTATCAATTATGTTTATTATGCTTTGTTGATATGTTCGGAACAAGCAAAATGTTAGAGTTTTCTCTTTGGTTATTCCGACATATTTTTAGTTTACGTTTAAACGAGCAAAGTCGGATTTACGAACCAACAGTAAGAAATTACGTGGATAACACAAAGATTATAGAACGCATTTTTCACGCCTATAATTATCAGGAAATCATTACTTACTTAAAAGAATATAAAACAACTGAAATAAAAATTAACGGTAGCCAAGTAAAACAACGCTTTTTTAATAAGTGCTGTGATTTCTTTTCATTAGATAATCCAAGTGAAACAAATTTTGATGAAAAACTAAAAGTAAAAATTGAAGAAATTGTAAAAAACCACAAAGATGAAATTTGAGACATCCATAAAAACAGTTGAACAAATTGTAAAAGAAAACTATGAGTTTATTGTTCCCGTTTACCAACGACCTTTTGTTTGGGACGATGAAGAAATAAAAAAACTCTTAGGCGATATTTTAAACACTTTCACCAATACAAATTCAGATAGTTCAAATTATTTCGTAGGAAATACTTATGTGATTAAATCATCAAACAAAATTCGTGAGAATCAATTCGAATTGATAGACGGACAACAGCGTTTTACAACATTTTGGCTAATCGCTAATGCTTTTAAGTTATTAAATATCAAAACAGATATAACCGATTATTTGGAGATTACTTATCCCAATAACACAAAAGACATTCGTTTTGATTTTGATATACGAATTGAAGTTGCTAATTACCTAAAAGGTTTATTAGACAATAGTTCATACTTAAAGTTTTCAGACGTTAGCGAAAAGGAATTTTTAAAATTTATAGCTAAAGGCGTTGAAACAATAAAACACTTTATCACATCAGAAATAAAAGAAGAACAACGTGCTAATTTTGGCAATTATATTTACAAAAATGTATGCTTTGTGTTCAATATCGCACCAAAAAATACAGATTTGAATGCGTTGTTTACTGCTTTGGGTACATCGGGCATACAACTTCAACAATCCGATATTTTAAAGGCAAGACTACTAGAAAAAGTAAGTAAAAGTTCACGTATAAAGTATTCTAAAATTTGGGATGCGTGTGAGGATATGTGCAATTATTTTGAAAAAAATGTTGCAGATGTTTTCAATATTGAAAGGGCAAATGTCAAACCTGAAAATTTTAAATTTTACGATAGAACGTTTTTTTCTGTAAATGATAATTCAAATTCTTCTGAGAGTAATCATCAGTCAAAAACTATTAGCGAAATAATTAACAACGAAGAAGTTGATATAAAAATTGACACTATAAATACTGACAATAGTTCTAAATGTCGTTCTATCATTTCGTTTAACATTTTGCTTATTCATACATACAGAATTTTCAATTTGCAAAACCAACGTGAAAACTTTGAACATGCCATAGACCCGAAAAAACTACTTTTAACCATAAAACTGGATGATTTTTCCTCAAGCGAAGAAACAGAACACTTTTTTGAATTATTATGGAAAGTACGTTATGTATTTGACAAACACGTTGTAAAATGGCGAATTGAAGAAGATGACGATAATGACGAGAAATTACTCTTGACAGAAATAAACACAAGTAGAAGCTATGAAAAAAACTATTTTTCAAGAACTAATTCAGCTTATTCATCTTCTCAAATGCTTCAATCCGTTTTGTACTTTACAGGTGGTTTTACACAACAATATTGGCTGACACCATTTCTATATTTCTTGTTAGAAAATGAAAATTTAACCAATGAACAAATTCTTCTAGAGCTAGAAATAATAGATAATCTAATGTTGCCTGGAGACAAAAAAGAAGTTTCATTAGAATTGGTTTCAAAAGTGAAACGTAATGAGAAAATTGACATAAATGCATTGAATATCCTAAATGAATCACACGGTACAAGTTTTCATCATTATTGGTTTTACAAATTAGAGTATTTGATTTGGAAAACTTGGGACAAAAATGACAATAAAATAAAACAATTCCGAATAACATCTAAAAACTCAATAGAACACGTTTTTCCACAAAATCACGAATTTGGAAATAAATTAGAAAATACCGAATCTGATTGGCTAAACAGTTTTGGCAATTTAGGACTGCTATCCGTAGGGGAAAATTCTTCATACAACAATCAAGACGTAAGAAAGAAAAAAGTGGACTTTGACAACAAGCAAACTTATGATTCGCTAAAATTGGCACAAATTTATTCATCGCCAAACATAAATAGTTGGGGAACGGAAAACATCAAACAACATCAACAAGAAATGATTACTACTTTACAAAATCACTATAAAACAGCAGTCAGCGAAATAATAGAATAAAGACGGTACGACAAAAATGAAACGACTGATAGCAATTGAGAGAAAACAACGAACCGCCAACACGGGTTTGGCAAAAGTGGCGGTTCAGTGCTCCGCAGACACATTTGTGGTTAATCAAACATTGGTTCTCCGCATCAACATTTGTGGTGAAAATCGCCACCTTCGCCAAGCCCGAAACCGTTATAATTAAAGGCTATTTACCAAGCAAGCATGACAAACGACTATTTAGAAAGCGTAAAAAAACAATTTGAGTATTACAAAATGCTCGGCGACAAAACATTCTCTCAACTTGAAGACGAAAAACTATTTTGGCAATACAATACTGACAGCAACAGTATTGCTACAATCGTGAAACACCTTTGGGGGAATATGCTATCGCGTTGGACAGATTTTCTAACAACCGACGGAGAAAAAGCATGGAGAAACCGAGACGCCGAATTTGAAAATGATATCTCAACCCGACAAGAACTTTTAGACAAATGGGAAGAAGGCTGGGCATGCTTATTCAAGGCCCTGAATGGCTTGACCGCAGCCGACTTGCAAAAGGAAATTTACATTCGTAACCAAGGGCATAGTATTACCGAAGCAATTAACCGACAACTAGCACATTACCCTTATCATGTTGGCCAAATAGTGTTCATTGGCAAAATGGCTTCTGAAAATAATTGGACTTCCTTATCAATCCCAAAAGGAAATTCTAACGCTTACAATGCAGACAAATTTTCAAAACCTAAACAAAAAGGACATTTTACGGATGAATTCTTAAACAAAGAGAAAGAATAGAAGCAGTGAGGGTACAGTGTGTGTGCCGGTGTTTGTAGGGGTTCAAAATTTTGAACCCCTACAAACCAAATACATAAAAATGTATTTTTGGCATTCATAACCCATGCCACCCTTCAATCCCGTTATTCATCATCGTAAATCAAATCGATTACAGGGCTATGATTATTCATCCGCAGGATTGTATTTTATTACACTATGCACCCATAATCGCAAATGCTTGTTCGGAAAAATAACCGATGGGATTATGTATAAGAATGATGCAGGGGAAATGATTGAAAACGAATGGACGGAATTGCCAAAACGATT
>CANJNG010000128.1 GCA_947475205.1 Bacteroidota bacterium | reverse complement strand
TCGACAAGCCTTTTGATGAACCAAAGTACGAACCTGTCCAAAATCCAATTCAGGGGGTTCTTTTTTGAAAATACCTTTTTCAATCCCTGTAGCCCAATCAAATCAACAAATGTTCCGAACTAGAAAATCTTTTAGGACACTATTGATTATTAGCTATCAATTGTTAATTAAATTAAATGTTACTAATGCATATATTTGTATTTCGATACCCCATAAGCTTGCCGCACTTTTGTAGCGTCAAAAAAGTATCCAAATGAAAAACTTAAAACTCTTTATTGCCGCCTTGATGATGTGTATCACTGTTCAAGGCTTTGCTCAAAATCTAAACATTACTTTTAACGGACCTTATCAGGTTTGTCAGGGAGTTAATACTGCCTTTAATTTTCAGGTGGCGGGGCCGGGAACTGTATTTAGTTACGAAATATGGTGGGGCGACAATTTGGTTCAAACCTATTACAACGACACATCCGCTATGTCTGTAGACCCAACGCATACATATTTTGGTTCGGGTACTCATTATTTAGATGTAACCGTTTGGAATGATGTTGGAGATACTATGACTAATACGATTACAATAATTGTTCTTGATCAACCCATTGTAGATGTCGGAATGGACCAAAGCATTTGTCAGGGAGGTTCTATTGGATTATTTGGAAATGGCAGTGGAGGTGGACCATCTGCTTATACTTGGTCACCGGGAAGTTCACTAGACAATATTGCTATCATGAATCCAACAGCCACACCCACTGTAAACACTATTTATACGCTAATATTTACAGATATGAATGGTTGCCAAAATTCAGACAGTGTCTTGGTTACTGTTAATACAAATCCCACAGTTAACCTTTCCACTACTGGCTCAACAACTTTTTGCCAGGGAGATTCAACCGTGGTGCTTATAGATGTAATTGCCCTAACTGGAGTAGTTGCATATTCTTGGAACCCTTCAACTGTTTCGCCGACCTCTGCAATAACCAGTTCAGGAATCTATACATTAACAGTATCTGACGCAAATGGCTGTATCGGTACAAGTAGCCCGCTCACTGTAACCGTCCTTCCAGCAACCACTGCCGATTACCCCACTTCCATCAACGTTTGCGGACCGGGAAACCCTGTACAGATAAATCCTATAACCGTTGATAATTCATATTCGTATGTTTGGAATATTGGAAATGAACTGGACAATTTATATGTCCCAAACCCTACTGCCATAGTGAATGACACTACAACCTTTTATGTAACTATAAGCAATGGCACATGCACCTTTCACGATTCTGTTACCCTGATTTTGTGTTTCCCACCCTTGTTTACTTTAGCAGACACGCACCTTTGCGATACCACTACCTATTTTACATGGATACCAGGCTATGCAAGCTATTTGTGGAATACGCCTTCCGGATTTTACACAACGCAAGGTGTAATCCTTAGCCAGCCCGGACAATATGAACTTACGGTAACGGATGCAAATGGGTGTGCTTCGTCGGATGATTTTATGGTGATTACAGGAACGCTATCAGACGTGATACCTGACACAAATCCAACCAGTTTTTGCGAACATACCTACATAAATATTGAAGGTTCTGCTGGATATTCAAGTTATTCATGGAGCAATGGATATACAACACCAAATATTTTTGTAATTACTGCTGGGACATATTATCTTACTGTTTCTAATTTGGGATGCACCGGTTCTGATTCTATAACCATAACTATGCTGCTAGCTCCCACTGCAGTAATTACTCCAAATGGACCAACAAGCATTTGTATGGGTGATTCGGTATCTCTTTCAATGCAAGCTGGATATTCGCAATACCTGTGGAGCATTCCACTCGATACTGTTATTTATTCCGGACAACAAATTTATGCAAACAACTCCGGTACATATTATGGCGGTGTAGTTGGGTCAAATGGCTGTATTGGGGCAGATTCAATTGATATTTCTTATGCAAATTGTGGTTATGTATGGCCAGGCGATGTCGATCTTGATTTGGTAGTCAGTCATTTTGATTTGTTTTTTGTCGGTTATAATTACAATGCTACACTTCCTGCCCGCCCAACACAATCTATTGTTTGGGCTGCCCAAGATCCGGGGGCGGCTTCTGGAAACTCGTTGATGCACTCCGACTGTAACGGCGATGGCACAATTAACAGCCAAGACAGCTTAGCTATTATTCAAAACTTTGGTCTAACTCACAACAAAACTGAAGAAATCGAAGTGTTCCCGAATGCTGCTTTGCTTCGCTTAATTAATCCTTATACATCCAACCTCATAGCAGGCCAGCATATTTCATTGCCTGTGGAATTGGGTGATGCAGCCAATGTAGCCGAAAACCTATACGCCATTGCCTTTACGGTAAACTATAACCCTGAATATATTGATTCGGCAAGTATTGGTTTTCATTTTTCCGAAGCATTTATGGGGCAAAACGGGGTGGAACAAATCTCTATCCGCAAACGAATGCACAGCAACGGGCAATTGCATTTGGCCGCTACCCGCATCAACCAAACGGGTATCAGCAATTTTGGCACAATTGGCGATTTGTATTGCATAACGGTGGAAAATCTTCCCGGCAAATCGGAAGAGTTAATTGCTGTTCCGCTGGAGTTTTCTATAAGCAATGTGGTGGTGCTTAATGCTTCGCACGACACTATCCCTATCAATACACAAGGCACAAGTGTGGATGTGGATTATACCACTTCTATCACTGATGTGGCTATTCCCGAAGTGGGTGTTTATCCAAATCCATTCAGTGAATCAGTGTCGCTGCGGATAGTTTCCAGCCTTGCCACAGAAGGCAGCATCGAAATTTCAAATGTGTTGGGAACGGTTATTTACAGCCAAAAGCTGGACATGACCCACAGCCGCAATCAAACCATTTCCGTAAATACCACAGGCTTTGCCAAAGGGGTGTATATGGCATCGGTGAAGGTGGGCAACGGGGTGAAGATGGTGAAGGTGGTGAAACAGTAAGAAGTAGAGAGTAAAGAGTAGTGAGTAGTGATAGCCATCCGGCGGAAGCCTCTCACTACTCTTTACTCAATACTCAATACCCACTACTCACTACTAAATACTTACTACTATTTAGCTTTTCGGCTTACAAACCAACTACTTTTGCGTTTTTATTAGGGGATGATGCAAAATATTGCGACTGCAATTGAAAAGTTTATAAAACGATTAGATACCAGTAGCGTTTCTCACGGAAGACGGATTTTCTTGAATTCGGGTGTAAGGCCCATAAAGATGGAATTAGACAAGCGAAATGCCTTGTTTAAAGTTAGCAGCGAAAGCTTTATGGGTGAATACACTGTTAGCCTGCTTGGTTTCACCAACTTCGATACGTTAAAAAATAACTGCACCTGTCCGGTGGGGATAAACTGTAAACATGCAGTGGCTTCCCTACTATATTTGAAAGACTACTTGGGCCGACCTGCCGAGGTGAAATCGGTAGCCGAAGAAGCCGAAGAAGAAATGCTGGTGAAGGTTCCCGTTGAATGGCAGGACACACAGTTGGTAGATTTGTACTCAGAGAATATCTCTAAAACTGCCGGACGCATTGAATGGCAGGGCGGATTTTCCATCTTTGTTAAGAATTTAGTATTTGTTCAAACTGCCGAAAACCGATTGGTAGCTTCGCAGATTTTGGATGGCGATAAAACCTATCACACCGAACTGAAAAAGGCCGACTTAGGCACTATCAGCGGATGGTGCGATTGCCGCAAACGCAACTTCGGGCTATGTGAGCATAAGGTGGCTTTGGGCTTAACCCTCAATAAACGCTTCGACCGCTTTTACCTCGATTCTTTGGTGGACATTAACACCCAAAAGATGCGGCTCTTGGCAGAATATGGTTACACTATCGACGATAACTGGGCCGATAAGTTTCAGTTTGATAGCTTTGGCGGAAAGGTAAAACTGCTAGTGATGGAGCCAACGCTGAGAAAGCTATCAGAGTTTGAAGATTGGGGGAAAATCCACAAGAAAATAGGGCTGAAACTTAATCCCGGCAAGCCCCACAACGAAAATCTTCCTATCCGGTCTTACGATGCCGAAACAGGCGTAGGATTTGTAATTAAAACCGGCGGCGATTTGTTTCCCTACTTCAGTTTTCAGCCGGTGATTGGGAAAATGAAGAAGGATGGAAAATCATTTGTTTCTAATTTAGAAGAATTCAACCCCGATTTTCCGCCATCGCTCCTAAACTTTAGCGAGGAGCAACGGAAAATTGTTGAATTTGCATCAAAGCTTAGCCACAAGAGCCTGATTGGGTATTTCAGTACCTTTTCGCCCCGCAATTTTGCCGAACTTCCCGTTGATGAAGTGTTTGAAAACACCAACCTGTTTTCGGAGGATGAACTGTTTGAACTTCATAAATACATCCACACTCTATTTATCCAAAACCTGAGTCTATTGGCGAATGAACCTTTGCTATTTTATTCTCAGCAGCATGTCGGCATTGGGCTTCGTTCCCTCGAACCCTTGCGGATTATGCCCAAGCCCATTCAGATTTCTGTGAAGGTGGACGAAGATGCTGATTACATATCTTCACAATTAACCTATAATTATGATGGGAAAGAACTGACCGAAACTCCTCAGTTGAAAGGCGATTTCTTTCTGAAGTTGGGCGATGATATGTACGTTACTCAAAATCCCGGCGATGTTGAGCTGATTAATGAATTTGGTACACACAATTCCATTAAAACGAATATTAAAGACAAGGAACCGTTTTTAGAAAAGTTCGTTCTTCCCATCCAAAACACAAACGAAATTATTTTACCGGAGAGTTTAAAATCCGAATCTGGAGTTGAAACGTTTAAGCCCTTTGTGTTTTTGGCTGAATTAAATAATACGCATTTACTAATTACGCCCGTTTTCCGTTATGGAAACATGATGGTGGAAACGGATGGAATAGAGTCATTGCTGGTAAAGAGCGGAAAGAAATACAGCCGGATAACCCGTGATAAGGTTAAGGAAAAAGAATTTTTTGAAGCGGTGAGAACACTTCACCCAAAATTTGAATTACAAGTCGATAAGGAGTTTTTTCATTTATTGTTTGAAGATGCCTTGGGCGACGGTTGGTATTTCAACTTATTTGATGAGTTGAAGAAATTAGGTGCAGATATTTTAGGCATAAAAGAACTTACGCATTTTAAATATAACCCGAATAAACCCACAGTAAAACTCACAGTCGCCAGTGGTATTGATTGGTTTGATGTGAATGTGGAAATAACCTTCGGCGATCAGCATATAACCTTGAAAGACTTGCGTAAGGCTGTGGCTGCCGATCAAAAATATGTGATGCTTGCCGATGGCACCATGGGGATTCTGCCCGAAGAGTGGTTGGCTAAATACCGAACCATGATGAAGCTTGCTAAGTTCGATAAGGACGGAATGAAGGTGAGTAAACATCATTTTTCCTTGGTTGATGACCTGTATGACCAAATTGATAACGAAGCTGTAAAGCGTGAACTCGACCTAAAACGTCAACGCTTGGCAAACTTCAACGAAATAGCTGAAGTGAAGATTCCAAAAGGAATAAAAGCCGACTTGAGACCCTACCAACATGCGGGCGTAAACTGGATTAATTTCCTAAATGAGTTTAATTTCGGCGGTTGCTTGGCCGATGATATGGGATTGGGGAAAACCCTACAAACCCTTACATTTCTGCAACATTATAAAACGAGTGTTGGCGAAGGCGAGGGTGATATCCATCTTCCCTCAATTGTGGTTTGTCCCAATACCTTGGTGTTTAACTGGGAAAACGAAATCAATAAGTTTTGTCCGGATATGAATTTTGCGGTGCATCACGGACAACAACGCCGCACCAACGATGCCGAATTGCAGAAGCTCGATTTAGTAATAACCACTTACGGCACACTTCGAAGCGACATTGAATGGTTCAAATCTTTTAGTTTCGGATATGTGGTATTGGACGAAAGTCAGGCCATAAAGAACCCCGATGCTAAGATTACCAAGGCCGTAAACCTTATAAACGCTAAACATAAATTGATTCTGACCGGAACGCCCGTTCAGAACAATACCTTTGATTTGTATGCCCAAATGAATTTTCTGAATCCGGGAATGTTGGGCAATATGGAATTCTTCCGCACCAATTTTGCTATCCCTATCGACCGCGACCGCAGCGAGGAGAAGTCGGCTGAACTGAAGAAACTCATCTTCCCCTTTATGCTTCGCCGTACCAAGGAACAAGTAGCAAAAGACCTTCCAGAGAAAACCGAAACCGTGCTTTGGTGCGAAATGGGCGAAGCTCAACGCAAGGTGTATGATGCTTTCCGAAACGAATACCGCGACTTCCTGATGCAACGCATTGCTGATAGCGGAATCGAGAAAAGCAATATGCACGTTTTGCAGGGCTTAATGCGTCTGCGGCAGATTTGCGACTCCCCTACCCTAGTTCCCGACACCAAATATCACACCCACGAATCGGTGAAAGCCGATGAACTGATTCGGGAAATCACCGAAAACGTGAGCAACCACAAGGCTTTAGTGTTTTCCCAATTCTTAGGAATGCTGGAAATAATAGCCAATAAACTCACCGAACACGGAATTAAGTTTGCTTACCTCGACGGGAAAACTAAAAACCGAAAGGAAGTGGTGGAGCATTTTCAAGCGGACGATACCTGTAAAGTTTTCCTAATAAGTCTAACCGCAGGCGGAACTGGGCTTAACCTTACCGCTGCCGATTATGTGTATATTGTCGATCCATGGTGGAATCCGGCCGTAGAGCAGCAAGCAATTGACCGTACCCACCGTATTGGCCAGACCAAGAACATCTTTGCTTATAAAATGATTTGTAAGGATACCGTGGAAGAGAAAATCCTCAAACTACAAGAACGCAAAAAGAAACTGGCCGGCGATATTGTTGGAGATGAAAATGCGTTTGTGAAAAAACTCGGTAAAGAGGATATTGAGTTTTTGTTTAGTTAAGGGATATTTACTACAGAGGAAAGTCGAACACATTGTTTCACGGAGTATTCTCGGTGTTTCTTTGTGCCTTGGTGGTAAGGTTTTATTTCCCTACACTAATATTCACTTGCGGCATAACCTCCGGCACAGCCACCACAGGGTTTAGATAGGGTCTTAGCGTAAACCAAAAAACTATCATCGAACATATTCCGGTAAGCATAACCACTTTGCTAAGATTACTGGCCATAGTGTAGTTCTTTTTGCTTTTAGCTGAAATGATGGTGAACATTAACAGCAGCAATGGCAAAGAAACTGCAACAAGGAAATAGCCCAAAGAGATGAAATCTTTGGTGGTGTATTGTATGTATTCGAGATAAGTTAAAGCAGCGAAGAGCAAAGTGGAAAAGAGCAATCCAAAAGCTTTGGCAACATTAATTCCCCAGGCAATTGGAATAGTGGTGCAGTCGTTATCACGGTCGCCATCTATATCTTCCAAATCTTTCACTATTTCGCGTATCATCGAGATTAAGAAAGCAAATACAGCGTATCCGGCCACGAAGCGAATGTCGATAATGGCTATTTTATACATCCTCCGTTCGGCTATTTGTTCAAACAGGCCAACCACAAGCGGCACACACCCGGTAAAGAGCGAGATAATGACATTGCCTACTAAAGGTAACTTCTTATAGGAAGTTGTATAAAACCAAAGCAATCCGGCAATCATCAGTGGAACAATAGCCAATTCCTTTATCTGAATGTGAAAAGCAAGATAAACACCTATTCCTGCCCCTAAAATTGTGTGTATCCAGTACAGTTTCCAAGCTGTATCTGTAGAGAAAGCCATACCAACAATTTGTCTTTCGGGTTTGTTTATTCGGTCGGCCTCTCTATCAAATATATCATTTACAATATATCCCCCGGCCGACAAAAGTGCCGTAGAAGCAATAACAAGGAAGAATTGCAAATCGGGATAGCTAAGTTCGAGGTGCTTTAGCTGAACGAAGGTTTCGAGAAGAAACTTTCGGGTGAGCACCATCGTGAAGGCCATCATCAAGAGATTGAACCATCGGATGAGGCGGAAATAGGCAAGCATTTTTTAATTGAAACTGAAAATAGGAGAAGTAATAAATGGTTAATCAGCCCATGTAAAGCACCGAAACAAGCATAGATACCACGCCCAACGTGAACCCGCAATAAACCTGAGCCGGAGTATGAGCAAATACTTTTAAGCGAGCAAACCCTGTTAGCCCCGATATAAAAATGGAGAAGAAAATCATAGCGGTTAGATCCGTTTGAACCAACATCGAAAGTCCGGCAATAGAACCTACCACCCCTCCCACACCCATCATGTGGATGCTGATTTTCCACCAAAGGGTAATTATTGCAGAAATGAGAATGGAAACCATCCCGCCAATAATCATTGCATTGAAGATTCCTGGCAGCCTCACCTTCTGAAAAATATAGTAAGTGATGAGCATGAAGATAATGGTTACCAAGAAGGCATATTTCCGTTCTTCTCGCTTATCGATATGGTAGGTAGTGATGATTTTCCGATTCAGTAAAATCCCAAACACAATTACAGGAAGTATAACCGTATTCAACAAAAGTGTTGCATAAACAAACCGTTTCAGCACCGTTGTTGCAGCAAATTCAATATAAGTGTGGCTATTAAACAACATCCAAGCCGTAAGCAGCGGCATAAACATCGGCTGAAAAACGATTGACAGCACTTGAGCCGTTCGTCGTTCGAAGTTATTCCAGGATAGCGGCATCGTATTCAAATTTACTTCTCCAATTCTTTATATCGCCTCATAAACTTGGAAGCATAAACAAAATTGTTAAGCTCTTCATTATCGGAATGCAACACAGAATCTTTATCGCCGGTCCAAAACACCTCACCTTTGTGAATAAAAATCACGTTGTCCCCAATTTCCATTACCGAGTTCATGTCGTGGGTAACGGCTATGGTGGTCATATTGTATTCGTAAGTAATTTCCCGAATCAATTCGTCAATTACTATCGAAGTGCGAGGGTCAAGCCCCGAGTTAGGTTCGTCACAAAACAGATATTCAGGCTTCATAGCAATGGCCCGGGCTATCCCCACCCGTTTTTTCATCCCGCCCGAAAGTTCAGACGGAAATAATTTGGCAGCATTAGGTAAATTCACCCTTTGCAAACAAAAGTTAGCCCGCTCCCTTTTTTCCTCATCACTCATATCGCCAAACATTCCCAACGGAAACATAACGTTTTCTTCCACCGTCATGCTGTCAAACAAAGCACTGCCCTGAAACAGCATCCCTATTTCTTTCCGAAGATCCTTTTTCTCTTTGAAGGGAAGTTTGATAAAATCAGCCCCATTGAAAAGTATTTCACCACTATCCACCGGAAAAAGCCCTACAATACATTTAATAAGCACCGTTTTCCCCGAACCCGATGCACCAATGATGAGGTTGGTTTTACCTTTATTAAAAGTAGCACTGATGTTCTTCAGCACCGCTTTTCCGCTAAACGATTTATTCAGATTCTTAACTATAATCACGTTAGCAAAAGTTGAGTTAAAATATAATTAGCAATCAAAATACTGATAATGCCATACACCACCGCTTTAGTACTGGCTTTCCCCACTTCCAATGCACCGCCTTCGGTTATATAACCGTGATAAGCCGACACCGAAGCAATCAGAAAAGCAAAAACAACCGTCTTCTGCAAAGCATACGTCACATAATAGGGCACAAACAGGTAAGTAATTCCGTACACAAATTTAAAAGAAGTAACAGCTCCGCTAGCCACCCCGCCAACCCATCCACCGGTAATCCCCAAAAACATAGATAAAACAATAAGAATAGGATTAAAAAACAAAGCGGCTAATATCTTGGGAAGTATCAAATACGAACGCGAATTCACCCCCATTATTTCAAGAGCATCCACCTGCTCCGTAACCTTCATCGTACCAATTTCGCCCGCAATGCTCGACCCCACCTTCCCGCATAATATCACCGAAATGATAGTAGGCGAAAACTCCAAAATCATCGTGTCTCGAGTCGCCATACCCACAGCATACAGCGGAATCCAAGGACTATTGAAATTATACGCTCCCTGAATAGTGATTACAGCCCCCATAAAAAACGACACAATCGACACAATCCCAATCGAACCAATGCCAATGTTGTTAATCTCCTCCAGAAATTTTCGATAATAAACCTTGTGGCGTTCAGGGCGATTAAAAACCCGCGTCATCATCACGAAGTAGTTACCAACATGGAAAAGCAAGTTGGGGAAGAAGCTAAGGATGGCTTTCATTTTAAGGCTGCGAATGTAATACCATTCTGCTAAGTGTAAATGGGTAGGGCGATGATTTGATTTTAACAAGAAAAATCTAACACCATCCCTTAAAAACGAATTTCATTTTTTGGAGCAAAACCATTAGCATTTCAAACCAACGTTTGGGTCCCGCTTTCGCCCACAGCCGCCTCAAATGCAGGCGGGCTATTTGGCTCAATCGGGGTTAAACCGAAAGGACAGCATTTCAAACTAACGGTTGCTAACGACGAAGTCCTCTTGGTTACAAATAAAAACAAAACACCAAACCAAAAATACCCATCCGGCGGAATCCTGTACTCTTCGGCACGCCAATGCATTTCCGTTTTCGGTAAGTTTCACCACAATGTTGATTGTGTATGGCAAACCTTTCCTTCTTCATCTGGATAATTGATTTCTTTCGACATTATATTAAAAGTTAAAGGTTACATTTTGGTTTCAATGTGTTCCAATTCGGCGTAATGGACAAAAGTGGAGGTCATTTTGGGTAATTTCGTTCAAGTGGACAAAAGTGGAGGTGTTTATTTTAGCACATTTCAATTTGATTGAAAACAACTATCTCATCTTTACATCATCAAGCAAAACGGAAGCAGGCTCTG
>CANJNG010000127.1 GCA_947475205.1 Bacteroidota bacterium | reverse complement strand
TAGTTTGAAGTGACCTCACTTATAGTTTAAAGTGACCTCACTTATAGTTTGAAGTGACCTCACTTATAGTTTGAAGTGACCTCACTTATAGTTTGAAGTGACCTCACTTATAGTTTGAAGTGACCTCACTTATAGTTTGAAGTGACCTCACTTCAAAGTTAAAAGTTAAATTACGTATTAAACTAGTATGGTTTATTTGGAGAATAGTTCTCTGAAGGACGGTTTTCTCTTTACACCGCAACCACATATTTCCGCCACTTATCCAGTAAAGCCTGCATATCGGCAGGAAGTTCACTATCGAAGTTAATTTCTTTGTTAGTGGTAGGATGAACAAATCCCAAAGATTTAGCGTGCAAGGCCTGACGCGGACATACGGTAAAACAATTTTCAACAAATTGTTTGTACTTTACAAAGGTTGTTCCCTTTAAGATTCTATCACCACCATACGTTTCATCCATAAACAGCGGATGGCCGATATGTTGCATATGCACCCTTATTTGGTGGGTTCGACCGGTTTCCAGTTTGCATTCAATTAAAGACACATAGCTAAAACGTTCCAGCACCCGGTAATGAGTAACGGCGTGTTTGCCTTGGCTACCATCTTCAAAAACATCAAATACCTTTCTGTCTCGAATACTGCGGCCAATATGGCCGGTTACAGTACCTTCATCCTGTTCTGGACTCCCCCAAACTATGGCTTGATAAGTGCGTTTTGAAGTACGATGAAAAAATTGTGAAGCCAATTTCATCATTGCAGTTTCGGTTTTAGCCATAACCATTATGCCTGAAGTGTCTTTATCTAAACGATGCACCAAACCCGGACGAGGTGTATCGTTGCCCGGCATTTGTGGCATATTTATGAAGTGATACATCACCGCATTTACCAAAGTTCCGCTGTAATTCCCATAACCTGGATGCACCACCATTCCAGGTTTCTTGTTTATGATTACGAGTTGGTCGTCTTCATACACAATATCTAAAGGAATATTCTCGGCAATAATTTCCTTGTCGCGAGGTGGATGAGCCATTACCACCTGCACCACATCCAAAGGCTTTACCCGATAATTACTTTTAACAGCTTTGCCATTTACCAGTATGTTTCCTGCCTCAGCCGCCGCTTGAATCTTGCTTCGTGATGCGTTTTCTATCCGGTTGAGCAAATATTTATCTACCCGAAGTAGTGCCTGACCTTTATCTGCTGTAAACCGATGATGCTCAAAAAGTTCTTGCTCATCATCAGGATTTAGCATTAAATCATCATCGTCGGGAATATCGTTTAGGCTCATTTTAATAAAACAAAAAAAGCCCAGCTTTCACCAGGCTTTAATATGAATACGGAAACTATTATGCTTTTGCTTTAACAGCTTTTTTAGCTGCAGGAGCTTTTTCAGCTTTTGGTGCTGCTTCTTTTTTAGGTGCAGCAGTTTTTACTTTTTCAGTTTTTGCAGCAGTCGCCGCTTTTATTACACGTGCTTCTGCTATTTCGGCAGTGGTAATTCCCTCTACTTTCCGTGGACGACGAACTCCATAAGAACCGTTGTTTATTTTTCCACGTTTTGATTTAATGTCTCCTTTTCCCATTTGTTTTTTAATATTTGGCAGCAAAAATAGTTATTTCTTGGAGAATGCTTAAAATTAATATTATAGAATTTTAAAATGTTGTTTACCTCATTCCCGGGTCGGCAAACCGCCTATCATAAAGAAACTCCTTATCGGTGAGGGTTTTCAAAAAGGCAATTATATCGGCATTATCAATTTCAGATAGCTGCTGAATTTGTTTGACATCAGTATCGGTTTCTAATCCAAATTCATCAATTCGGGTGTAATGATTCAGCACCTGCTTCAGATTCCGAAACCTTTCATCGTGCATATAGGGATAAGTCATTTCAACATTTCATAGGCTGGGGACTTTAAACATATTGAAATCGGTTGAAAGTCCGGTGATTAATGCCCAACCTTTATCATTAAGAGCAGTGTCGGGTTTCAAACCATTATTTTTATACGAATTATTGGTAAACAGCGGCTCTGTGTGGCAACTACTGCAATTGGAACGGAATAAGGTTAAACCACGCTTTTCGGCAGTTGAAAAGGTGTCTTTTCGGGCAATGAATTTATCGTAACGTGAATTGGCTGAAACCATTAATCCTGTGAATTGTACAAGTGCTTTCAGCATTTTGTCGGATGTGATTATACTATCATGAAATGCCTGAGCAAACAGTGTTTTATATTCTACATTTCGATTAAGTTTGAGTAGCACATTAGTAAGGCTTTCGTTCATTTCCAATGGGCTAGTGAGCGGACTAAGCGGTTGCACTTCGAGATGATTCACCCCGCCATCCCACATATAAGTATCCCTCCAAATAAGATTTTGAAGTGGGGGTACATTCCGAGTACCTATTCGTCCAAAGATGCCGTGACTAAGGGAGTGATCGATATGAGCAAAAGCTGCAATCCGCTGATGACACGATGCACATGAAGTGCTACTATCTGACGAAAGTATAGGGTCGTAAAAGAGTTTCCTCCCCAATACAAAACCTGCGGGAGTAATTTTATTTTTAGAAAGGGAATAAAGCGGTTTGGGAAAACCTTCGGCACTTTTAGTTCAACATCTTTTGCAGTGATGCGGAAATACGGATTATCGAATGTAGCAGCAATGCAAATGAGCATAATCACCGCCAAAACAGCACCGGGAAAAATGAATTTGCTTTCATTTTTCTTTACTCATCACACTAAACATATCGGCGTAGTTATCGGCTACAGTGGTAGCATTATGAAAATCGGTAACCGATGAAATTTCAGCTAAATCAAGTGTTGTGGGCGATTTGAACAGTTCTGCAATATCTACTTTTAAGGAAAGGTTTACGTTTTGATTTTTAGTCAGATTTAACTTTTGAGATTTCAAATCTAAATTCACTTTTCTGATACAATTTGATGGTTGCTTATATCCGCCAATATGAAACTCAAATAAATGTCCGGGTGATTTTGAAACAGCGGATTTCCCTTCCAGTTTCAAAAATATATAGCCGGTGCTCCAAGTCCAAAACATGGCATTTACAGGATCTAAAGCACCAGACTGTGCTCCGCTGCAATTATGTATACTATCCACTCCAATAATAAAACTGATGGCGGTATATTAAGCCTCGGGAAGATTTTTCAGTAGGAGTTGTTTGCTGCTTTGCTCTTCTTCATTTATAAAGTATGCCAAATCGCAGCTTATAACTTAACCATCAGCTTTGGTTAGGCTTATATTGCTAATGTAATACTTAAAATTACCTACAGTGAAGGGTTGATTCAGTGAATTGTGATAGGTAATGGAATCTAAAACCAAGGATTTATCGCCAACAAAATGATTCAGGGAAATAGTAAGGCTTCCACCAAAATCAGATTTTGATTTAGCTGAAAAGGAACTGAATATTATTGCTGCAATTGCAAACGCTACCCATTGTAAGGTCTTTTTCAAGTGTTTTCAAATAATTGAATCAGACAAAGATATTTGCAAATGGTTTACATTAAAATTAACGAAAAAGAATAGGCATTTAAGCGTTTGCCTTAAACCCTTGCAAATCTAATTAACTCGGTAACTCTTCGCCCGGCTCAAAAACAATCTTATCAATTTTATTTTTGATTGGCTCCAATGAATGCAAGTATCTGTAAATGGCTTTCAAGTCACTATCATCCATTCTGGAAATTGAACCCCAGGGCATAGGTGAACTTTTGTGAACCCTGCCACCACGCATCCGGTTAATAAATGCCTGTTCGCTCCATTCAGCCATTACTCCTGTTTCCACATCGGTTGTTAAGTTTGGGGTAACAAAAGCATAATCATTTGAGTGCTTTCCGGGAGGGATAACAAATCCTCCTGAAAAGTCGGGGCCTGTGAATTCACCTGTTTTAATATTACGTGGGGTATGGCAACCTCTGCAATTGGTAACATTGTAGGCTAAATATTTACCATATTCGGCAGTAGAATCCCTCAACACCGAAATAGGCGGTGTAACAGCGGGACCATCGGGTTTCAACGCTTCTATTGTCATCAAAAACTTTCCTAAGAAAGTATATTCTGAGGGAGCAATTTCATTTTTTGTAGGCTCTTGTGAACGGAGGAAAGAAATTAAAGCCGTTAAATCATCGTCGCTAACATCTTTAAATGGCATAAATGGAAAAATTAGTCTGCCATCGGAGCCAACGCCATAACGCAAGGTTCGGGCAATTTCTTTATCTGATAATTTGCCGATACCGGTTTCCATATCGGGGGTGAGGTTTCTGGCCCGGAACGTTCCGGGAGGAATAGAAATTTCCCAACCGCCTAACATTGGCATTTCTTTTCCGGCATCGATTTCGGCCATATTAGCCATCGGGGTGTGGCACGAAGCACAGTGCATGGGGCCGAAAGCCAAATATCTGCCTCGGGCTATAATAGCAGAATCTTTACTAGCCGTAATGTTGGGATAAGGGGCATCGAATTTTTTGTTTCCGTTTAAGGTTATATAAACAATAAGCAATGCTACAAGGATACCTAAGCCAGCCAGAATGCGTAAGAATATTTTCATTTTAAGAATAGATTTAATGGCGACAAATCTATTCCTAAAATTAAGAAATAAAAAAACTTTAAACTTGTTGCAACAGTTGTTTAAGTTGCTAATCATGAAAGCATTTTATTCAATAACCTCATTTGCATCGAGGTCAACCCAGTTGAGTTTTTGGGTTTCGTCGCCATTTTTATAGGCAGTGTATTGCAATCCAAAAACCATCATCTCATTTTTGGTGGACCAACCTTTGTTTACCCAAACCATTTCGGGTGGGTTGGATGGATTTGCCGGGTTGGCAGCAGTGTTGTCATAAGTAACCTCGTAATAAATCAGTGTGTTTTTAGGAAGCAGCAACAAAGTATTGAGGCGATAAATGGTTTGCCAATCGAAACTCCATTTTTTTAATTCAAGCAATGGAATTGTATCGGATTTGGGGCTAACGGCAAAGGCATAGAAGTGTATTGCAATTTTATGAAAATGAGGCATTACAGCCAATAGTGAAATGGAGTCTTGAAGCTGTGCTTTGCCGTGATAGGTTTTTACTGTATTGGGTTCAATAGGAAAATTGTTGTTAAGGTTGGTGAGATTGAGAGATTTTACTTCCCTAACATTAATATTATCGCAATAATAAAAATTGGCTGTAGTGGTAATTTTAGTTTCATCGCTTAGCTTAAGCAAATGCTTTTCGATGAGTAAACCTTTAGTGGCACTGGATTTATAGCCAAATCCGTCAGGTAAAAGAGAATAATTTAACCCGGGTGCATACACTCCCAAATTTACGTCACCCATACCATTTACTTGTAAATTGGAGGAGGGAGCATTTTTAGCTATTCGATAATTTTTAGATGCTGAGTCTAAACCGTAAACCACTGCATGATGTACAATTTTTTTATCGGAAAACGATAAGGTTGCCCCACTTATATAGCTTGGCAAGGTTTGCGTGAGTTCCGAAAAGTTTATAAAAACCTTATCACTGAGATTTTCAAAATTATAGGTATTTGCCGAACTTGCTGAAAGGTTTGATTTCCTGTCTTGATTGACGTTTTGTTCTAAATTGGAATCAATGTATGGTTCGGGTTGCTTGGCATCAGCTTCCAAATTCTCCACCCAATTAATTATAATTGTTTTTTCGGTTTCGGAAAGTACCCTCTCGCCATAAAAGTGACGTACAGTAGGATTGGCAAACCAAAGTGGCATATAATTATGCTCAATACTATACAAAATAGTTTTGGCGTTCTGCTGAATTACATCCACTTTTGAAAAATCATAAGGGGCAATGTCGGACTTGAGGTGGCAAGGCGTACACTTTTGCTGAATCAATACATATCCATTTTCATTTTGTGCAAAAAGTGAAACTGAAAGGAAAATGGCAGCAAAAATTATGGAAATTGCTTTAAATCGCTTGCTTTGGGTCATTCAGAAAACAGGGAAATGTTGTGGAATTATAAATGTGTTATGCTTCTGAGAAATGCTATATCGGTGCTTTTCCTTGTTTGTCGGTCTATTGAGCGAATTGAGCGTTAAATTTTAAGAATTAATTTAAATCATTGATTTCGGTGAAACTATATGCAGAAAATGGAGTGCAGAAAATAAATTTTGTTAAGGGTATTATGGTTCTAATACAAATACTCATCTAACCAAAATATATTGCCTTTGGATTCATTAACGAGCATCTTTAGTAATTCTGCAAAATTGATATTGACATCCACTGAATTTATTTAGTGTGCATTTCAAAAGCAGATGTACATACTTTTGCTGACAATATTACTTATGAAGAAGCCTCTTAATATTCAGAATTCAGTATCTATAAATTCAAGTCCAAGTGAAGTGTGGGAAGCATTAACCAATCCCCAAAAAACTAAAATTTATATGTTTGGTTGCGAAACTGTTTCGGATTGGAAAAAGGGCAGCAAATTGCTTTGGAAAGGAAGCTATGAAGGCCAAGAAGTGATTTTTGTAACCGGAAGCATTGTGGAGATAAAACCATCCTTAAGATTGATTTATACCGTCTTTGACCCTAATTCTACTATGGAAGATAAGCCGGAGAATTACTTAACAGTTTGTTATGAATTAGCAAAAGAAGGCGATATCACTATATTAACCGTAACACAAGGCGATTACAATAAAGTGGGCGAAGGCGAAAGACGATACCAAGACGCTTATAACAATGGCGAAGGCTGGAATCCTATATTGTTGGAAATTAAGAAATTAGTGGAAGGAATCATATAATTTTTCGCACCATTCTTTACTTAATACTCGCTACTTTTTCACACTAATCCTCGTTCCTTTTTAATAGTTTCATAAGCCCCCTGCACTTGCTGAAATTTCTCTTTTGCAGCCAATTGAAATTCTTCACCTAAATGATTGATTTTATCGGGATGGTATTTAACTGCCATTCTTCGGTAAGCTTTCTTTAGTTCTTCATCGGTAGCCGTTTTTTCTATTTCCAAAATGGAGTATGCTGCACCCGAATCTTTATAAAACATCGCTTTTATACTCCCGAAATCGGCTGTATTTATTCCTAAGTGATGAGCTATTTTAGCAATAATTTCTACCTCCATTGGATGAACATGACCATCGGCATTCGATACTCCAAAGAGGTAATGAATAAGTTGAAGCCGGGAAGATAAATCGAGGTTGTGTTTTATTTGTTGGCAAACCTCTACCACCGGAATATCTTTCTCCAAAAGTTCTTTTAAGGTTTTAAGTATTTCGGCAGAACTATTTTCTCCAAATTGTCTTCCGAAAAAGGCTTTTACATAATCAAGTTCCGATTTCATAACTTTGCTATCGGCTTTCATAACGGCAGCAGTGAGCACAAGCAGTGAAGCTGCAAAATCGCCCGGCATTGTTGCTTTGTAGCGTGAAGACGATTGTGATTGATTACCACCCGGAATTCTTCCTTGGTCATTTAAGGTCATGGTGGCGGCACTATCGAACAAACTACCGATAGCAAAACCAACCAAACCACCAATTGGCCCACCAAAAGCCCAGCCTAATCCACCGGCAATCCATTTTCCTAAACTCATAGTTTAAATTTTAAGGTGCGAAATTGGGCATAATTGAGAAATAGTAACCGATATTATGTTAAGAATTTCCAAAAGCAATCAAATTTAACTACTCCGTTTTTTTTTGACACATAACAACTTTCCATTTTATATATTTTTAATCAAAATGCTTGTTATGTCAAAATCAGTTTTCAATCAGTTCATCAGTAAAATTCTGCATTTAATTCCCACCTCCCCATTTTGTCAATAAAAACTGAAAACCTTGCCCCCTACCCTCTTTCCCGATACTTAATTTCGCCCCCCGAAATCTTATCGGAAATATGCCCAAAAATCCATCCATCAAAAGTATTTTAATTATCGGTAGCGGCCCCATCATTATTGGTCAGGCATGCGAATTTGATTACAGCGGAAGCCAGGCATCACGCTCCTTGCGTGAAGAAGGAATAAAAGTGGTGCTTATTAACAGCAACCCGGCAACTATCATGACCGATAAGGTTACCGCCGACCACATTTATCTGCTTCCTCTTACTCCGGCCTCTATTTCTAAAATATTACAAGAACATCAAATTGATGCCGTGTTACCTACCATGGGCGGACAAACGGCTCTGAATCTGGCTATCAAATGCGATGAAATCGGGCTTTGGAAAAAACACAACGTAAAAATGATTGGTGTGGACATTCACGCTATAGAAACCTGCGAAAACCGTGATGCATTCCGCACCCTGATGATTGATATCGGCGTGGGAGTTGCTCCAAGCAAAATAGCCAATTCATTTTTAGAAGGAAAAGAAATCGCCCAGGTTATCGGCTTCCCGCTCGTTATTCGCCCATCCTACACCTTGGGTGGCAGCGGTGCCGGATTCGTCCACACCCGCGAAGAATTTGATGCCGCCCTCACTCGTGGCCTCCACGCCTCCCCCATACACGAAGTGCAGATAGACAAAGCCGTTTTGGGTTGGAAAGAATACGAATTGGAGTTGCTTCGCGATAACAATGATAACGTAACCATTATCTGCTCCATCGAGAACTTCGACCCCATGGGAATACATACGGGTGACAGCATAACAGTGGCTCCCATCATGACCCTGAGCGATACCACCTTTCAGTATATGCGTGATTTGGCCATAAAAATGATGCGAAGCATCGGCAATTTTGCCGGAGGATGCAACGTGCAGTTTGCTGTAAACCCAGACACCGAAGAGATTATTGCCATAGAAATAAACCCTCGCGTATCACGTTCTTCGGCTTTAGCATCAAAGGCAACAGGCTATCCCATTGCTAAAATAGCCGCCAAGTTGGCCATCGGCTTCACCCTCGATGAACTTAAAAATCAAATCACTAAAACCACCTCAGCCTTTTTCGAACCAACACTCGATTATGTAATTGTAAAAATCCCCCGTTGGAACTTTGATAAATTCAAAGGCACCGACCGCCGCTTGGGCTTGCAAATGAAAAGCGTAGGCGAGGTAATGGCCATTGGTCGCAACTTCCAGGAAGCCCTCCAAAAAGCCTGTCAAAGTCTCGAGATAAAACGGAATGGCCTTGGTGCCGACGGCAAAGAACTCAAAGACCAAACCCAATTGCTCGACAGCCTTAAAAATGCAAGTTGGAATCGCCTCTGGCATATTCGCGATGCCATGGTAATGGGCATTCCCATGAAGACCATACGCAACCTCACACTCATCGACCCTTGGTTCTTAAACCAGATTGAAGATTTAGTTTTCACCGAAAGAGCCATCGCTAAATTCTCCCTCAACACCTTCCCCCGCGATTTAATGCTCGAGGCCAAGAAGAAAGGCTTTGCGGACCGCCAAATTGCTCATTTGCTCAACTGCCTCGAAAGCGAAGTGTATAAAAAACGCCACGAGATGAACGTGAAGCGGGTTTATAAAATGGTCGACACCTGTGCCGCAGAGTTCGAAGCCCAAACACCCTACTTTTATTCAACCTTCGAAAACCCATCCTACACCCTCTCAGATAGCAGCATCGAAAGACCGGGTGAAAATGAGAGCATCCTTACCGAAAAGAAAAAAATTATCGTTTTAGGAAGCGGCCCAAACCGTATCGGACAAGGTATCGAGTTTGACTATAGTTGCGTCCATGGTGTATTAGCTGCTAAAGAATGTGGCTACGAAACCATCATGATTAACTGCAACCCCGAAACAGTGTCCACCGATTTCGATATAGCCGATAAACTCTACTTCGAACCCGTTTTCTGGGAACATATTTACGACATAATCCTCCACGAAAACCCCGTGGGCGTAATCGTGCAGCTCGGCGGGCAAACAGCCCTCAAACTCGCCGAAAAGCTCCATCGCTACGGAATCAAGATTATCGGCACCGATTTCAAATCCCTCGATTTGGCCGAAGACCGTGGCAGTTTCTCCTCCCTCCTTCGCGATTTAGGAATCCCCTACCCAAAATTCGGCGTAATAAAAAGTGCCGAACAAGCCCTCGAATTAGCCCACCAACTCAACTACCCCCTACTCGTTCGTCCTTCCTATGTTCTGGGCGGCCAGGGAATGAAAATCGTTATCAATGACCAGGAACTCGAACAACACGTTGTAAACATTCTGCGAGACATCCCCGACAACAACGTTCTCCTCGACCACTTTCTTGAGCGAGCCATCGAAGCCGAAGCCGACGCAATATGCGATGGCGAAAATGTTTATATAATCGGCATAATGGAACACATCGAACCCGCCGGAATCCACAGCGGAGACAGCTATGCCGTCCTTCCCCCCTTCGATTTATCCGACAATGTTATCGCCCAAATCGAAGCCTACACCAAAAAAATAGCGGTAGCACTCAAAACGGTTGGCCTCATCAACATCCAATTCGCCATCAAAGACGAAAAAGTATATATAATTGAAGCCAACCCCCGTGCCAGCCGCACCGTACCCTTCATCGCCAAAGCCTACGATGAACCCTATATAAACTACGCCACCAAAGTAATGCTTGGCGAAAAAAAGGTGACCGACTTCAACTTCAACCCACGCAAAAAAGGCTACGCCATCAAAATCCCTGTATTTTCCTACGAAAAATTCTCCGACATCAACAAAGAACTCGGCCCCGAAATGAAATCCACCGGCGAAGGAATATACTTCATCGACGACCTCACGGACGAATATTTTCTAAATATATACTCCGAAAGAAACCTATACCTCAGCCGATAGCAATTAACGTAAGGGGGTTGCTTTATTACAGTTAGGCTCGAAACAAAAGGTCAATAAAGTAAATACTGCAATCATTATTGCCAATATTAAACATTAGATAAACATCTCTATGAAAAGTAGAGTATCATTCTCAATAACTGATGTAAAAAGATATCTCAATCAATTATTTTCTGCTGTGTTCCATTAATTCAAATACAGTAAAAAATAAATTTAAAATGAGAATACAACTAGACTTTGAAAGAATTG
>CANJNG010000126.1 GCA_947475205.1 Bacteroidota bacterium | reverse complement strand
ATTACCCGATTTATCGGGATAGGGAAAGACATTTCCAATTTCCAAAACCTGTTTAAACTTCCTAAGCAATTCTTCCCCACTACACAGGAATTTCTGAATGAGATAAATGGCATTGAATTTCACAACGAAGCCATACTTATCAAGGGTTCCAGGTCGTTTGGATTTGAAGAAATAAGTAAATCGCTGCAGCAAAAGGCACATGAAACGGTGCTGGAGATAAACCTTGATGCTATGGAGCAAAACCTCAATTACTATCGCTCCAAGCTAAATCCGGGAACAAAGCTGATGGCGATGGTGAAAGCCTTTTCATATGGAAGCGGTGGTTATGAAATTGCCTCTCTGCTGCAATTTCACCGGATAGATTATTTGGCGGTGGCTTATGCCGATGAAGGTTATGAGCTGCGAAAAGCCGGGATAACGATGCCTATTTTGGTGATGAACCCCGAGGAACAGAGTTTTGATATGATGATTAAAAACGGGCTTGAGCCTGAAATATACAGTTTCAGGGTGCTGACTATGTTTGAGAAAGCCGTTTCGATGCAACCTGCCAACAAGGTAAGCGACCCATTAAAAATCCATATAAAACTTGATACCGGAATGCACCGCCTGGGTTTTGATGCCTCGCAGGTGAATGAGTTGGTGATACGATTAAAGAATATTAAGCGGCTGAAAGTGGCTTCCATATTCAGTCATTTGGCTGCCAGCGAAGATGCTAAACTCGATAGTTTCACCAACGGACAGATTAACCTTTTCCGAAAGATGTGCGACGACATTAGCTCACATTTGGGCTACCCCATAGTTCGGCATATTCTAAATTCAGCAGGGATTCACCGCTTCCCCGATGCACAGTTTGAAATGGTTAGGCTGGGAATTGGGCTGTATGGTGTGGCATCTTCTGATGTGGAGCAAAAGCAGCTGAAGAATGTGAGTTCGCTTAAAACTATTATTTCTCAAATAAAACAAATCCCTGCCGGCGATAGTGTGGGTTATGGCCGCCGCGAAATGGTTACCAGCCCCATTACCACGGCTACTGTTCCAATTGGCTATGCCGATGGCTTAAACCGGGTGCTTGGAAACCGCAAAGGCAAGATGCTGATTAACGGAAAACTAGTGCCGATAATTGGCAGTATATGTATGGATATGTGTATGCTCGACATCACGGGTATTCAGGCCAAGGAAGGCGATGGGGTTACTGTGTTTGGCGATGGTTTTAGCATTTCGCAGTTGGCTCATCTGCAAAATACAATCCCGTATGAAGTGCTGACTGGAGTTTCGCGAAGGGTGAAGAGGATTTATTTTAGGGAGTAATGAAAGTTTATAGACCTGACAGGTTTTAAAAACCTGTCAGGTCTAAGGATTACTAACCTAAACTAACCAACTATCTTAATATTGAATGTTCCACTTTTCTTTGCTCCATAAATCTGTAACCAGAGCGGCAAAAACATTTCGGTGCCGCGGGCTGAGGATAGATTGCCTAAGTCGGTAATGTTTTCGGGTTTCCACCCAAACGATTCGAGTATTTTCTTTACTTCTTCTTTTGCTTCGGGGTGGTCGCTGCTTATAAATACATTATGGTCGCCATTGTTTATCAGGCCAGGATTTACCATTAGGCCACACCACATGGTGTTTAATGTTTTCACCACTTTGGCTTCCGGAAATGCTTTTTGTATTTCTTCGCCCAGCGAATTGGTGTTTACCACCGATAAGCTTGGGGGCATTCCCTTGGAGAAATCGAGCGGGTTGGCAATATCCACTATTATTTTCCCGTTCAGGTTCTTTTCGCCAGCTAGGTTTAATGCTTCCAGCGATGCAACTCCGGCGGTGCAGTTGAATATAATTTCGCCGTAAGCGGCTGCATCGGCAAAGGTGCCGGCAAGGGCATTGCTGCTGTGCTTGGCCACAAATGCTTTTGCTTTTTCGTTGTTGGCGGTGCGGGAGCACATCATTACGGTGTGGCCCAATTCAATTAATCGTGAACCAATGGTGCTGCCCACTGTTCCTGTTCCTAATACTGCTATTTTCATTTGTTTATTTTGAATGAGAAGAATGCTGCAAATTTAATGCATTGGAACGCTCATCGGTTACAGGTTAGACATAGCTGTGTAAATAATAACTCCGCCATTTATGGCGGAGGGTTGCGGCTAAGCATTAAAGGGGCTTTAGCCACTAAGGAAAAGACATTTGGGGGCTGAAGCCCGATTGAATTGAGAACATAACACTACGCCATAAATGGCGTAGTGATAGATAAGGCGATTAACAGTTGGTATTTAATGAAATTGGAGTTTTGTTTTGAAACCCCCTCCAACTCCCCCTTTAAAAGAGGGAGAGCTTTTGAAACCCCCTCCAACTCCCCCTTTAAAAGAGGGAGAGGTTCGGCTATCCCTTTCTTGAAAGTTAAAGCAAAGACCAACATTTTGTCGCTGCCTCTATAATAAAGGGATAAAAAGGCTGCTTTGCTTGGATATGGAGCTTAACAAGAGGCTAAGGCTCAGCAGTTACAGGCTAGGCTTAGCTTGGGGTTGCCACTAATTCAAAATCTGTGCGATCGGTAATTTCCTTAAAATCTAATCCGTTTAGGTATTCATTTTCCTCTTCGGGTTTAAGGATAACGGGCATTCGCTTTGCTGTGTTGTGGATTTCGGCCATTAATTCATTGGCTTCGGTGGTAATAATGGTATAGGTATGCACCGGTAGGCCTGTGGCGGGGTTTTGCCAGGTGGCGAATAAGCCTGCAAAGGCAAAGCAATCATTTGTGGGCAGGCCGATAAGGTAGGGTTGTTTTTGTTTACCTTTTTCGTCAAGCCATTTCCATTCGGTGAAACCGTCGGCAATAATCAGGCAACGGTTGGCAGTGTAACTTCTAAAGCTTGGTTTTTCTTTCAGTGTTTCTATGCGGGCATTCAGGGTTTGCTTGGATATGCCGGCATCTTTTGCCCAATGGGGAATAAGTCCCCATTTATAGAGGAGTATTTCATCGGGTTGCTTGTTTGTAATCACCGGAAGAAATGGGTGTGCAAAGCCTGTAATTTTTGTGCGGGGTTCAAAGGCTTCGGGTTGTTCAAACCTTCGCTTAAATTTTTGCTCAATTATTTTTCCGCTTTTGCTTATTTGGTAGTTATAGCACATGGGTATGATTATCTAAATTGATATGCAAAGATGGGAATTATGGTTTTGTTATTTCTTTTAACGAAGAAGGGAAATTAACCTATTAATTATTTTTTATGGTGTTAATGAGGGCTTCGCCGTTAAAGAAGTAAAAAAATGAAGGGTTTAGAAACACAACTGTTCGTTTACCTACACTGTTTATTAGCAGCTCAACTCTTTGATTACCTAACAAAGCCCTGCTCTTTTTTATTTCTTTTAATCTTAGTGTTATAGGCATGTGCACCTGTCGCGATGAAGCATTACTGTTTAATAAACTTAGTCAATCTGTTTTGAATATTTATCAGATAAATTCCACTTGATAAATTTGAAATACTTATTGCTTGCTGTTCTTTTGAAACCGTTTGTGTTAAAACAATTTCACCAAGCGAATTATAAATCTGAATATTTTCATTTTGTTTATCTGAATCAGAAATCATTATATTAATATAGTTCCCTGTTGGATTTGGGTAAACTTTAAATGATGATGGTTCTGAAAACAAATCAGAAATAGAAGTTGTAATTCCAAATATGTTTTCATAATTTTCAGCATATTGATAAGTGGTTGAACAAGTGTTCACAGCATCCCAATTGATGCTCCATGTCATCATCCCACGAAGAGTTGGGTATCCACTCGCCTGTGTTAATGTATAAGTACCGGGTTGCAAACCATTCCCTCGTAAGTAATCAATAGCTGCATTTACGGTAGCGGTATCAATAAATCCACCACCGGCAGCACTTGGGCAAGCGGGCAAACCAATTGCAATTTTGCTTGCAGGCAATCCTAAAAACATTCCACCTGCTGTATTGAATCCTTGTATTAATGCTTCTGTCATTGCAACAATAAAATCAGCAGTGCCTTGCGTATATATACTTCCGTCGATACCTAACATGCTTCCGCTGTTATACAGTTGCACATGAAGTATTTCAAGCGAATCACGCAAAGCATCTATAACAGGTAAATATGCTCCCCAAATTCCACCATAAGCCGACATACCCCCCTGAACAAATGCGGTTTCGGGAGCCATAGTGAGAATTAATCGTTCACTGTTAGCCGTGTAATAGTTACTCATAATTTGCTTTATAGCATAAATAAGATTTATGATTTTAGCATCAACTGGGGCAGCAATCGTTCCGCCTGTAACTGCAATTGAGTTTCCTTCAAAGTCAATATCTATTCCATCAAAACCATAAGTAGTGATTATGTTGTTCATGGTGACTATGAAAGTATCGCGTTCAGCTATATTGTCCAAAGAAATTGGCGAAGTTGCTCCACCCATGCTTATGATTACTTTCTTACCTTGACTATGTAAAGCTTGAATCTGACTGATAAGTGTTGCAGATGTTACCTGGTCGGGAATAAATTCCATTTTGGAATCTGTTCCAAATTGAGGTACGGCAAATGCCACATCAACAATGTTGTAACGCGAATCAATTAGGTCAAGTTGAATGTAAGGCGAGTTTGCATCGTTCCAATTGTGCCAATAACCGACCAAAGCGGGATTGGGAACTTGAGCTTTAGTAATTATTCCTGGCAGGAAGAACAATGTAAAAAGTATAAGTGTTTTTTTCATTTGCTCTTAATTAATGATGAATGTTTACTACGAAGCTGTATTTAGCATTGCTTTTAACGATTTGCAGCTACCCAAAGGGCGGGGCTTTTACTACAAAACTTGATTTGAAAAACTGAACTTCCACCTTGCACAAATGTGTTTGCGAAGCACGGAACCCCCGCTATCGCAAACCCACTATTAGCGGTAGTTTTTATATTGTCCATATTCGGTAAGGTTAGCATTTGAGTATTGATTAACGTTTTATTATTGTTGGTGCAGATAATTCTTTGCCCTGACTATGAAAATATTTTATTGAATAATATAACCCGTTGTTTTTTGAAATCTGCCCAATGGGGCTTATGTATAAGTCCTCATATGTCCCAATAAATTTTTCATAACGATTGCTGCGATTATTGAATTTAAACTTGTTGGCTACTAATAGCGTGAAGAAATTGTCATAAGCAGTTTTTGAAGTTAAGTAATAACTTAGGATAAAGGACTTTGCACCATCATCAGATTTGTTATTTACAATTTCAACTATTTCCATTGGGTTTGATTTGGTGAAGATATATTTTGTTGCCCCAGAAGAACTGGAATCTTGTTTGACTTCAAACCCTTCTTTTAATAGTTGACTGACTGACTTTGAGTCTGACCAGTTATAGTCAAATTTCTCTATTTTCTGATAATTTAAACTTGCTAAGTCAATATTATTTTGTGTTTGACTTATACTTTCGCTACTTTGCCTTAATAAAAAGTCGCTATTGTCAATTGGCTCAGTTGCGGTTAAGCTTTTAGAATTTTCATTTGTTGTGTTGACTGAATTATTACATGATAATAAAGTCGAACTTAAAATTAAAATGATAAAATTTTGACTCATAGGGCTGTTGTCTTAAAATTACCACACACGGTGCAAAGATATGCGAGGGCCGCCTCCCACCGAACCTCCAACCAAGCACCGAACTTTCAAATTAAGAACCAACCCGTCGGACGAAGCACGGGCGGCTCTTGCATATCTACTGTTAAAGATTGGGCTTCTGTCGGCCGTGCGTTTTCGGGGCGGGGTAGGGTTGAAGTGGCGGTTCATAAAATTAAAAGGCCCAGAGGGCCGACAATATGGTAGTACTATACAATAAATTTATTAAAGCCCTGTAAGGGCGACACTATGGCGTTTGGCAAATGCACAACACTATTGTTTAATCATAAAACTCAAACACATATTCATTTTTGAATTCTATTTCAAAATTGTTGAGCATGGCTAAATATTCTTCTCTAAATGTTTTTGTGGAGTGGTGGTATTCTTGGTTTTTAATGTAGTTGATAATGCTATGTCTTTGCGAATGTGAATGTGAAAATGCCCCATAACCTGGTTGCCATTCAAATTTCCCGGGCATGTATTTGTTTTCGTTAATCCATTTTGATGAATTGGAATTTATAATTCCCATGACGTCTGAAATATTAGCGGTAACTGGTAATTCAAAGAAAATATGAACATGGTCTTTGTGGCCGTTTACGGCAAGTGAAAAGCAATTGAGCTTGGCTAAAATTCCCGATATGTATGCAAATAGCATTGGCCGTAGTTGCTTAGAAAGTACATTTTCTCGGCTTTTTACCGCAAAAACACAGTGAATATTAATTTGAGAATAGGTGTTGGCCATGCTAATGATTGGATTTTGTGTGCCTATTTTGTGTCGCCGCTCTGCGGCTTTGGTTTATCGGGTTTTTGTTTATTCTACCATATTGTCGCCGCTCTGCGGCTATCAAGCCTGCCTGACGGTAAGCAGGAACCAACCCTTCGGACGAAGCACGGGCGGCTCTTGCATATCTTTTGTTGTGCGTTCGGCATTCTATTTCTGTCGGTATATTACTTCCCATATCGGTTCAAATTCTAATTCGTCAAAGTCAAACGAGTGTAAATTATTCTTTTTATAAATCCCATTGCTAAATGTGTCTTGTATCCAATTTACAAAAGTCCAATTTCCTGCTTTTTCAGGTTGGTTCCATCTTCTTGTTTTTAAAATTGTGGCCTTTGAGTTTATTTTTTCTGACAACTCTCTTAAAATGGGTTTAGAATCAAGCTTTAAACTCTTGGCAATTGAAACTACTATAAAATATCCGAATTTTATCACATGTTTATTTTCAAAGTCTTGTTCATTCGATATTGTGATATAAATGTCTGGTGGTGTTTGTCTTTTGTCGCAAATTGTCCAAATTGGTGTCCATAGTTCAAAGTTGACAAAGTACTCTTTCTGGTCATTAGGTATTGTCCACTTATCGTGTGATTTTTCATCCCATTTCAGTCGTCCAAGTTTTATGTCTGAATGATAGGTAAATTCTTTGTTGTCCTTTTTAGAAATCCGCTTTTCAGGTTTGTATTTTATAGCCTTAACTCCTGTTTCTTTGAGATTTTCGGTTTGTTTTATTAGTAAGTCAAAATATGGTTGAAAGTCTGACTTCCAATTATTAGCTATCCAAGGAGATTTGTTTTCATCCGTCTGTCCAAAAATTAAGTAAAAGTCATATTGCCTATACCAACTTGAATCTGTATTAGTCAAATTGTCGTAAAGGTTGATAAACTTATTTCCTAATTCCTTAATTAATTTCATTTCTGTCTATTCGTGGGTGTCGGTTTTATATGCTGACGCACAACTCGCAGATTGGAGAAGTTTTGCACTAACCTTCCCCTCACCATCAATCCCTTATTTAGATCATACCTATTCAAAATATGTATTTATTTAAAGGTGTAATCGGTTTTTATTCCTCCTCAAAACTACACAAAAAACAATTCCCCCCAAAAAAGCATCAGCCGCTTGCAAGGGCGAAAAATCTTTCGTCCCCCCAAGCGGCCACCGCCCCAATGGCTTTAGCCTCACCCTTAGGTAATCGTAAATTAATAACAGGTGAGGCTCACCGGGTCGCTCATATCGCTCACACCGGCAGCATTCATGGCCCAGTAATACACAAAGTATTCTACTCCACGGTTTAGGCCTATGAATTTCTTTTGGCGTTTTTTCGACACGGAAAGCTCCAGAAAGCGGTCGCCGGCCGGAGGGGGGTCAAGTTCCTTAAAAGAAATAGTGCCGCTTGCCGAAACAGTAACTTTATCGAAAGGAAAATTAGTGATTATTCCACCGTATGAAATTGCCCCTGCCACCACCTCGCAGGTGCTGAGTAATATTCCGGTGTTGCCATTTTCGAGAGTGGGCAATGGCGATAGTGGTTTCACTGCTGATGATTTCGTATCTTTGGTAGCATAAAACCCTGAAGGTGTTATTTTTAGGCCATCGCCCAATGCTACTAAATCTACTTCCACAGCAAACAAATCTAAGGCATTCATTAAATTTAACTCGGCAGTTTCATAAAATGCCCTTGGTTTGGTGTTGCCCTTGAAAGCACCATACATGTTTGTATACTGCGTTATCAGGTCTTGATAATCGGTTTGAGGCATCACCACCACCGGATACAGGGTTAAATTAGCGTAATATCCGCCGATGAGGCGGCCTGCAAAATCGTCGAGTTCGCCCACCTTGGTGTCGTGATAGGCTAAAGATACTTTTTGTTCCATGTTGTTGTTTTTTGTTTATTTAATTGATTATTAATTTAGTGTATATGTTTTTGTTTTGAAATGCATCCTCAATTTGGTTAAATACCTTTAAAGTTTGATGAAAAAACTTTATTCCCCGGCTGAAAAACTTCATTCCTTGAAATAAAACTTTTATTCCCCGAAGAAAAACTTTTAATCCTGAAAGAAAAAACTTTATTCCCCGAAGAAAAACTTTTAATCCCGAAACAAATAATTGTATTCCCCAAAAGAATTTAGGAAACCTTTCATTTAGAAAATGAATTGTAAACTGCGGCATTGTCATCGGGTGTTTCACGATGCAAACCAAAACAAAACATAGTGTCGATTTTTACCCGGGTGGGTAGTTTTCGTATCTATTTTGGTTTTTAGGGGCAGTTTGGGCATAGGGGGCATTTGCCGCTCGTTACCACATCCAACTGATCGAAAGGCAAATCGCCCACTTGCTTAGCCCTCCGCACAGCATGTTCCCTAAACTTCACACCATAATGTTTCAGGATACGCTCCACCTCATCTTTTGCAGCTTCTTTAGAGCGTTTGATAATTACGGCTATTTCTGAATTTGTTTTAAACTCATTCAGAAGTTTTAGCACTTTCTCTGTCCTTGGCAGATCAAATATATGGAATGCTTTGCCCATATCATTGAATTTAAAGTTAAGGCTGTAAAGATTATACAAAAGAAAACATTGCTTTGAACAATCTTTTGCTAATATTTCTCAAAATCCACAGTTCTAACAGGCAGTTTTTCGGCATTTTTAGAGCCATATTTAGGTGCAAATAAATATAATTCAATTAGTTGGATTTTTCAACTTTTCCGAATAAAACCGTTTTTTTTTGAGGATTTGGGGGGAGATTGGATGCCGATTTAAACATATTCTATAGCGATAAGCCCACATCACCACCAAAGGCTTTAACCAGATTGTGAACCCTTTAGATAAATTGGATAGTTAAGAAATAAAATTGAACAAATAAATTATTAGTTTAGATTTGCCTTCAATTAGTACCAAAAACACTTAAATCACACCATGTGAAAAATCGGTTAGCGAAACTGCCAGAAATTAACCACATTTCTACAAACTCTTATTTAACAGAGGTTTTGAATGAAATGAGGGGTACAGATAAGGCGGATATTAGCGAAACTGGTTTCGCTAACCGGAATGTTATAGGCAATGCTTGGGGACGTGCTAACTTGAAACAGACGAACACTAACTAAAAGACAAATGAAGAAACTAATTTTTATTGCGACAATATTCTTGTCAACTTTGAATTCTTTTTCGCAGACACCAAATTGGGCGTGGGCAAAAAATAAAGGTAATAGCTACGCCTATGCAGTAACGACAGATGTTTTTGGAAATGTATATTTAGTTGGGATAACAAGCGGAGGAATATCATTTGGAACAGACACAATACCAAATCCTGGAATGTTAATAGTAAAGTATAATGCTTCTGGAAATGTTATATGGGCAAAGGAAGAAAGTAATTGGGTTTATGCTAAATGTGTTGTAACTGATGCTTTAGGCAATGTTTATGTAGCAGGTACTTTTTCAGGAACTTCAACAAGTAGTACCGTAATTATTGGTTCGGATACTTTAACAAATGCAGGAGGTGCGACATATACACAAGATATATTTGTAGCAAAATACGATTCAAACGGGAATGAAATTTGGGCTAAAAGTGCAGGTAATATTGGAAATGATTGGGCAACTTCTATTTCTATTGATGGCTTTGGCAATCTTTACGTTTCAGGTGGTTATACCAGTGCAACGTTAACTATTGGCTCTACCACATTAACAAACGCAGGAAGTTATGACTTCTTTATTGCTAAATATAATAATTTAGGTAATGCTATTTGGGCAAAGAGTGGTGGAAGTAATAGTGATGATTACAGCACCTCTGTAATTTCTGATGCTATTGGAAATGTTTATATGACAGGCTATTTTATGAGTCCTAATATCACTTTCGGTTCCACCACATTGAATAACGCTGGCAATTTTGATATGTTCATTGTTAAATATGATAATAATGGAAATGTACTTTGGGCAAGCAGAGCAGGCAGTACAAATGAAGAAAGAGGTAATGCGGTTTCCTTAGATGCTGCTGGAAATGTTTATTTAGGAGGATGGTTTTATAGTCCAGCAATTACAATTGGAACAACACTACTAAATAATACAAGTACATTAAGTAATGATTTATTTCTTATTAAATATGATTCAAATGGAAATGTGATTTGGGCAAAAAGTGCTGGGGGAAACCAATTTGATGAGTTAACTTCGATTGTAACCAATGCTAATGGAAACACCTTTATTACTGGCGGTTATTCTAGTCCGTCCTTACTCTTCTCAGGTTCCGATACTTTAATCAATAATAGTAGTACAGGGAATTGGGATGTTTTTATTGCAAAATATGATGTTAATGGAAATGTAGTTTGGGCTAAAAGTATAGGCGGGATTAGTATTGAGGTGGCTTGTTCTATTACTGTTGACACACTTGAAGATATTTATACTGTGGGTTATTTTCAAAGCCCAAGTGTGGTGTTTGATTCAACCACATTAATTAAATCGGGACTTTCAAGTAACGATATGTATTTTGCAAAAATAGGTTCATTACCAGTAGAAATAAGTGAAACATCTGACCAATTTAAAATTAGTATTTATCCAAACCCTTTTACTTCACAAACAACAATAAGCTTTTCCGAACAACAAATAAACACAACAATAAAAATAACTGACATACTTGGACAAGTAATAACAACAATACATTTCACAGGTAGACAACTTGTAATAGACAAAGCAGAAATGAAAGCGGGTATTTATTTCGTACAGACAACAGACGAAAAGAAGAACGTAACGAACAAAAAAATAATAATACAATAACGCTT
>CANJNG010000125.1 GCA_947475205.1 Bacteroidota bacterium | reverse complement strand
TCAATGGCTATGCAATTGCCCAAAATTCTCTTTAGAATAGCTCAGGAAAATACCGAAATAGCACGGATTGTTGAAGAATTTAAAGTAGACGTAGTTATTGCTGATAACCGTTATGGACTGTTTACCGGCAATGCCAAAACTATATTCATCACCCATCAAATTAATATTCCAACGGGTATATTTCAGGGGATTGTCAATACCTGCAATCGTTGGTTTATAAATCGTTTTGATGCTTGCTGGATTCTTGATTTTGAAGGAGAGCCGAATCTATCCGGAAAGCTTTCACACGAAACTAAACTGCCAATTAATGCAGTATATATTGAGCCACTTTCGCGGTTTTCGGCTATTGCTGCACCTTCGGAATATCACGAGTATGATGTATTAGCAATCTTATCCGGCCCTGAGCCACAACGCACACTTTTGGAAAAGATAATTTTAGCAGAGATGGAAGTTTCCCTGCTGAAAAGTGCACTAGTGAGAGGTTTGCCCGGCGGTGCTGAAACTCCTTTGAAATCTGATAAGGCGAGAGTTTTTGATCACTTAAAGGACGATGAACTGCAAAGCATCATACAGTCATCCGCCGTAATTGTATCGCGTTCGGGCTACAGCACTGTGATGGATTTATTTGCTTTAAAGAAAAAGGTCATCTTTATTCCCACACCCGGACAAAGGGAGCAGGAATATTTAGCTCAAAAGTTTTCAGAGGATTTGGTCGCTCCTTTTTGCAGGCAGGAGGAGTTTAAATTGGAGAAACTCTTAAGAGAATTGGAAAGATTTAAGGGGTTTTAGCATTCCTTAATCTCAAATTCTCCGTAAATACTCCCCTTAATTTCATTGGGGTTTTCGTAGTTATTAAATACAGGGCCTTTCACCTCAAATTTAGTTGCATTCCTTTCCCAATGCTGCACCGTTTCGCCAATTCGCAGAAAGCAGGTTAGGTAATAAGTACCGGGCAGCAAGTGATTATCTATTTCTATGCTGAACTTGTTTGCTCCCGTTTTCGCATTCAGGGTTTGATGCAAAAAGCGGTTACTTATATGAATTAGGCATTGTCCTTTTGTGTCATTTATATTAAAACCTAAATCCAATTCTGCATCTTGAATGCAATGAATATCCACTGTAAAGGAAATTGGATTATTAATTTTTACAGGAAGTTCATTCCATTCTAGTTGTTTAAATCCCGATTTACCTTCCGGAATTTCGAAGTTTACCACTTTGTCTTCTTGAATGGTAGACAAATTTTCGTAGTGTGCAATTACGGAATCCGTTTCACCGATGGCGGTAAGTTTACCGTTTTTGAGCAAAGCCGCTTTGGTGCATATCCGGCGGATTAGGTCGGTTTGGTGAGATACTACTACTACGGTTCGCCCCTTAGCTAACATTCCTAATATTTTGTCGGTACATTTTTGTTGGAAGAAGCTGTCGCCCACGGTGAGTACCTCATCGAGCAGGACAATTTCGGTTTCAATATGTGCAGCAATGCTAAAGCCCAATCGCATAACCATTCCTGAAGAGTATGTACCGATTGGATGATGGATTACGCTTTCTAATTCGGCAAATGCTATAATTTCATCGGCTTTTTTAGTAATTTCTGCTTTGTTCATTCCCAGTAAAGCAGCATTAAACCTTAGGTTTTCCATGCCTGTTAAATCCTGATGAAAGCCATTGCCCAACTCTATCAAAGAAGCAATATTTCCGTTTCGGATAACTTTACCCGAATCAGGCTCGGTAATTCCGGCAATAATTTTTAACAGTGTGGATTTCCCTGCTCCGTTTTGGCCAATTATTCCCCAACATTCACCCGCTTCTATCTGGATAGATACATCATCGAGTGCAAGTTTCTTTTCCTTTGAAAACAAGGAATTCCCAATGGGGAACGACTTTGAAATATGTTCGAGTAGGAGGGAGGTTGCCAAAGCTTTAAGATTTAGGATAAGTAGAGCATTTCTAGCAATTGGATTAAACTAAAAGTGCTACCTATTAGAGTAGCACTTTTAGTAAACAATTCCAAGAGCAAATGCTCAACAAATCTTTTATTTCACTTCTTCAACGGTGAATCCGGCTTTACGAAGTTCGGCAATGTGGCTAGGGTCGCCCACAATCACACACACCATTTTCGATAAGTCAAAATTCTCTGCAGCACTCTTTTTCATAATGTCGAAATTGATGCTTTGCACTAATCTGTTTTGCTCATCGATATAGGATGGTTCGAGTTTATAATCGAGCAATCTTTTTAAGAAACGAGCTTTTTGAGCAGGTGCTTCAAATTTAAGAGCATCGGCTTGTCCGAGCGAGCTTTTGGTAAATTCTATTTCTTCGGGAGTGGCACCACCGGCATTAAATTTCTTTAATTCTGAGGTAAGTTCAATCAAAGAACTATCGGTAACATTTCCTTTAAATCCACCCGAAACAGTGAAAGGTCCTGCAACATCAGTTCCTTCAAATCCCGAACGGCAACCGTAGGTATAACCTTTGGCCTCACGCAGATTTAAATTGATTCGCGAATTGAAATTCCCGCCAAAAGCGAAATTGGTAACCTGTGCTAAGTAATATTTACCCGTGGCATCGAAGGGGTAAGCCAAATAACCGATACGGATTTCGGATTGCGGAGCTTTTTCTTTGTTTACATAATACACTTTGAAGCCATTCGGTTTTGGTGCTGCAACTGCTTTTGGAGCTTCAAATTTAGGCTTGGCTGTTTTGCTTTTTAAGTTGTCAATAATTGGTTTTAGAGATGCTTCGGTAACGCTTCCTACCACTACTAAGCGACTTACTTCCGGGCGGATAGCTTTGTAATATTCTTTTACATCATCTATAGTTATGCTTGAAACCGTTTTTTCATTTCCCACTTCAGGAACAGCCAAATTTCCATCGCCATAAATTTTAGCACGAAAAGCATTATTGGCTAATACGGCAGCCTGAGTTACCTGGCTACCGATATATTCTAGTTGTTCTTGTTTCTTCCGTTCGAAATCTTCGGCATTGAAAGCAGGGAAGAATAGTTTTTCGTTCAGTATAGCAATGGTTTTATCTAAGTTTTTGGTTAATGAAAATGCTTCAAAGGTTAGGTCTTCGTCATCAATATCATAAGAAATGCTGCTGCCTAGTTTATCCAGTTCCATCGCAATTTCTTCGGTGGTGTGCTTTAGCGTGCTTTCGTCCATTAATGCACCTGTTAGGTAAGCTAATCCGGCTTTGTCGGCAGGCTCGAAACGGTGTCCGGCTTTAATTAGCACAGTGATAGATACGATCGGCAATTCATCGTAAGGGGTAATGATATATTTCACTCCGCCATCTTCGCCTTTCTTCACTGTAGGCACTTTCATTACCGGGTTTGCTCCTGATGCAGGTTTCTTTGAACGATCAAATTTATCAGCAGTTTGAGAAGGTTTGTTATATACTAAGCCTTTGTATTGGTCGTCGTTAGGTTTGAAGTTAGCATCGGTGAGCTTTACTTTGAAGTTGTCGGGAGCGGCAATTTTTTTGTCGCCTTTTGGAACAACGCTTAGTATAACACCTTTTTGTCCTTTAATATATTGCTTGAAAACCCGCATTACATCTTCTTTGGTTACTTTGTTGTAACGCTCAATGTCTTTCCCGATGTAGTTTGCATTTCCCAATAAAGTGAAGTAAGAGGCCAATTGTCCGGCTTTTCCGGCAACATTTTGCAAGCCTTCATACACTTGTGCTTCGTGGCGGGCTTTGTAGCTGTTTAAATCATCATCGTTTACGCCTCTTGTTTCAAACTCATCTAAAGTTGCTCTGATTTTAGCTTCCATTTCTTTTAAATCGGAACCCGGAAGTGCGAAAACCGACAGCATAAACGAACCGGTCAATTCGGTGCAGGGGTGTGATACCCGGCTTTGAACTGCTATTTGAGCTTTATCAAAGTTCTTGAAGAACAAAGAGTTTTTCCCTCCACCCAAAATATCTGAAAGCACATCTAAGGCAGGCTCATCAGCATGGAAATTTGGAATAGTTGGGTAGGTCATCACAATGGCGGGGAAACGGATGTTGTCTTCATACGAAATGTATTTATCGGCATCTAATTTCACAGGTGCAATGCTTGCTTTGGTTACTTCGGGGCCACGGTTTACAGGGCCAAAGTATTTCTCAGCCAGTTTCACTACTTCCTGTGTGTTTACGTCACCGGCAACGGTTAGCACAGCGTTGTTTGGACCATACCAGCGAAGGAAGAATTTTTTCAAATCATCTAAAGTAGCCCGGTCTAATTCATCCAAATAACCGATAGTGCTCCATGAATATGGGTGTCCATATGGATACAAGGCTTGGTTGGTTTTTTCGTAAATCAAACCATAAGGGCGGTTATCGTAATTCTGGCCACGTTCGTTTTTAACTGTTGCTCGTTGTATCTCGAATTTCTGTTGGGTAACGGCATCAAGCAACCATCCCATACGGTCGGATTCTAACCAAAGTGCCATCTCTAATTTGTTTGATGGCAAGGTTTCGAAATAGTTTGTACGGTCGGAATTGGTGCTTCCATTCATTGTTCCGCCAGCTTCAGACACCAATTTAAAATGTTCTTCATCGGCAACGTGGTCGGAGCCTTGAAACATCATGTGTTCGTAAAAGTGAGCGAAACCGCTACGGCCTAATTCTTCGCGGGCCGAACCTACATGATAGGTTACATCGGTGTGGACAACCGGGTCGGAGTGGTCTTCGTGAACGATGAGGGTAAGCCCGTTGGCTAACTGATAGCGTTCGTAGGGAATGCTGGGTTCGCCGGGTTTTGCAGCTACTTTCTCGATGAGTTTTGTTTGGGAGAATGAAGTTCCGTAAATGCTAAGTAAGACGGCACTAATGAATAGTTTGTTCATTTTAGGTATTGAAATTTGTGGGCAAATGTATTATTTATTGACGATTGAAATTTGGCTACTTATACTTTATGGCTTTAAGCGGACTTACCGATGAAATTATGAATAAGGGTAGCGATATGCTTAGGACTACGTAGGTGATTGAAATTAGGTTGATGAATAGAATTTGCTCTAAACTCAGGGTTACGGGAACAAAACTTACATAGTAACTGGCTTCATCTAATTTCATGATATGGCTGAAATACTGAAAGGCCAATAATCCCAACCCGATTATATTTCCCCAGACTATGCCGGGGGCTGCAATTTTAAAACCTCCGAACATAAAGATTCGGGAGAGCTTAGAGTTGTTCATTCCCATTGTTTTGAGCAGGCCAATTTCCGAAGTTTTTTCGAGAATGAGGGTAAGCATAGCTGAAAGCATTGTAATTCCCGAAACCACTATCATGAGGAAAATTATAATAATGGCATTGGTGTCTAAAAGGTTCAGCCAGTCGAATATCCAGGGGCGTTGTTCGGCAATGGTGGTAGCCTTTTGGTCGAAACCGATGGTTTGATTCACTTTCTCGGCCACGGCATCCACATCTCTGAAATCTTTGATGGATATTTCTATCATTCCGGCTTGGTTTGTTTCCCAGTTGTTGAGGCGTTTTATATGGGCGATATCGGCCAAGACATACACCCGGTCGTAATCGGAAAAGCCTGTTTTGTATATCCCGGTTACTTTAAATTTACGCACTAGCCTGTCATTGTTCTGAATAAAGAAAACCTGCAAAGCATCACCAACTGTTAAGCCCAAGCGGTTGGCAATGTCTTGCGAAATGAGGAAGTTCTGTGTTTTGGCGGTGTCGGAAGCCGGGAATATTGTTCCGGCTACGAGGCTGTTTTTAAAGAAAGTCCAATCGTAATCGGCTCCGATGCCTTTCACGACTACGCCGTCTATATTATCCTTTACCCTGATTATTCCGGCCTTGGTGGCCACGGTTTGGATGTGGGTGATTTCGGGGATTTGTTTTAAGTCTTTTATATAGGCCGGATTGGACGGAATGGGAATGGGTTCGAGCGATTCGTTGTTGTCGTAATTGGTAATGGTTATATGTGCTCCGAAACCTGAAACTTTATCTTTTATGGCCTCCTGAAAGCCTGTAACAACCGACACCGAAATGAGCATTACGGCTAATCCCACCGAAATACCTACACGGGCTATCTTAACTATTACAGGTGTGCCGCCTGCATTGCCGGTGCTTGTTGCCGGAGCAAAGAGGAGTTTGGTAGCGAATTGGAAGGGGGAATGCAAGGAGGGGGAGATTAATGGTCAGTTTTTAATTCATAAAACTCATGCATGTAGGTATAGCCATTTATGTAAATCAATCTTTTCTTTCTCACTTTTTGTCTTGGCAAAAAGTAAGCAAAAACCGTGGAAACTTCCAAGGCAATTTTCCCCAACGGCTAAGGCCGAAGGGGAAACCGCGGACATCAAGCACCCAAACGGCTTTTGCAAACGCTTCGTGCTTGCTGCCGCTATTGCTGGGAAGTTTCCAGGGCAAAGCCATTTGGTGATTCTCTGGATGTAGGCGAATTAATAGTAGAAAACTATCAATTATATTTTTATTTGAAATCAAGTTGTTCTAGGATTGGATTAAGCAATTCGGGCTTAATTCAACAGCTTCTCCACCCGTTTTTCCAACTCCTCAAACGGAAACTCTTTATCCACAATCTTTAAATTGCCATCGAGCAGAAACACGGTTGGGGTTTTGTCCACCATATAAAGTTCTGAGGCTGGCGATTTCCAGCCTTTCATGTCGCACAAATTGGTCCAGGCTAGTTTCTTATCCTGAATAAAACTAATCCAGGAAGCATATTCTTCATCCAAGGAGATGGCGAAAACTTCAAAGCCTTTTGCTCTTAGTCTTTCGTAGGTTTTATACACCTCGGGGGTTTTGATTTGGCAGTGGGTACAGGTGCTGCTCCAGAAATATATCAAGGTAGCCTTTTTTCCTGCGGAACCGTAGAGCGATTTGGGTTGCAGACTGATGTCGTTAACGGTTACATCTGGAGCGGGCTTGCCTATTTCTAACCTTTTAAGCTTGTTTACTTTATCCGCCACATCTCTCGACAAGGTCATTTCGCAACTCGACATATAGGTTTTGGTCATGTATTCCATCATTTCCTGCGGTCCCTTTGTACCGAAGAGTTCCATGTAATAGCCAATGATGAAGTTTCTGACTTTCTCGTTTGTGGCTTTGGCCAACGTCATATCCACCGCTCCTTTGAATCCTTCGGTGTTTAGCGGAGAGTAATAACGCAGATAGGTAAAGATGAAAGTCTCGAAAAACTTGGTGTGGATTATGCGTTCGTCGTTCATATCCACAAAGGTGTAATAATGCTTGTGCATAAAGGCTTTGGCGGTGTCGAACTCTTTATCTAAAGCCGGGAAATCGGCCTTTACGGGAATGCGATACAGTTTGGCCAGCACATCGGCAACAAAGGTTCCCGGAAAGAGGGAGGTAATGGTGTTGAGCGTAGTGTTGAAGTCCACTTTATAGGCATCGAGCAGTTTCTCGCGTTCTTTTAAAACGGTGTAGAAGTTGGGAGCAAACTCATTCAGTTTAGGAGCACGGGTATTGATGCTATCCAATTTCAAATCATAACGGGATTTCAAATTCTCGATTACTCCAAAGGCATCCATTTCGCGGTTCTTTATATAAAACCCGATGGTAATAACGTCGCTATACTTTCCTTCGGTGGGTGGCAGTGGTTCTTTACCCACAATAAATTCGGTTTTGGGTCCGTTTTCTAAGGCAATTTGATAGAAACCTTGGGTTTTGTTCTTGGTGCCATCGAAGCTAAAAATTCCATCATTAGTAGGGTAAACACTATCTACCAACGAAGCTTTTAAGCCGTTTTGGATATATAGATACACATATCCTTTATGGCCGGAAGGGTAGGAGGTAAGCGTTCCGCTTATTTGGGCATGGGCTGAGATGGTATAAAAAATTGAAGCTAAAAAGAGAAGTTTTGTTTTATTCATTCGATGGAATTTGGGAATGCGAAATTGGGGAAAATTCGAGTAGATGGGCAAAGATATAGAAGTAGATTTTTATTTGGAAAGGTGTGAATCCTCACCAACTACTGCTTAACAATCTTTTTTAAAATTGTTTCCCTTTCGGTTTTCAGCCTAAGCATATATACTGCCGGTGGAAAATCTACCGCATTCAGCAAAATATGAAGTGGCCCGCCATTAAGAGTATACTTTTTTGTTTCCACTATTCGGCCAATCATATCCATAACCTTTAGTTCCACAGCACCCGAATATTTAGAAGAACTGCTTATCAAAAACGTTTCGCTCGATGGGTTTGGGGTAATAAGAATATTCGAAACTTCTTCCGGCTGGGTTAGTCCTGTAACAATGCAAGGCTGGAATACAACAGGAAGCGAAACACTATCTATACAGCCCAAAGCATTCTTCGCAATCACCTTCACCAGCCCGGTAGAATCTGTATTATTCCAAGTTATATCCACATCCGATGCTGATGGAACATATCCCGGTTGCCCATGGCTAGTATTCCAACTATACGTAACACCCGGTTGGGGCGAAGCAATGGAATAATTGGCGTGTTGGTTTGGACAGCTTGATAAACTTGTTTCCGAAATCTGAATATGGGGAAGCTCCACCTTTATGGTATCGGTAAATGTTTCCCCGTTGATGGTAAGTTTGACCAAATAAGTTCCCGCAGCGGTAAAGGTGTGAACAGGATTAGAAAGCGTAGAAGTATTGTTTGCTCCGCTGGCAGCATCTCCAAAATCCCAGCTATGGGAATAACAATCATCGGAATGAAACTCGTAGGAATAGCAGTTAGGCGAATAATAATTAAACGAAGGTGGAGGATTGGGTTGCCAGTTGCAGCCGAAGGCATCGGTATGATCGAATATATCTGAAAATCCCATAAAGTTAATATGCGAATAAGGACAATTATCAGGTTTTATGTTTGGTCCGTTTGGATTGAAACCTGTGCTATTTAGACCATTTTCTAGAACATTGGGGAAATTAATCACTCCAAGTCGATATGTTCTTGGTGCATTGATTGGATTTGAAATATAGCCTAAATAAATTTTATTGTCTGGGCCTATGCTGAAGTAATTACCTGTATTAATATTAGTTGCTATTGTTTTTTTATCGACATCAGGATTGGCGTTATACATATCATATTGGTATATATTTAGAACAGCACTTTCGCCTATTTCGCAACAATAACTTTGCAAATATAAGTATCTAGAGTTTGGACTAAAACATCTGTTCAACCCAAAATTATTTATATTGGGAGGACTATAAAAGTATTGAGAAGTAATATATCCATTGGATTTATCGAAATCAAGAAAATAGAAACCACTCTGATTATTGTTATTTGAAAGCGGGCCAACTACAATTTTACTGCCGTCAGGTGAAACAGTATAATCACCAAAACCAATATCTGGGTATGATTGGTGTAAAACTACAGTATCATTTGAGTTAAGTTCATAGATATCTAATATCCCATTTATTCTTGCTGTAAGTATCCAAAATTTGGTACCATCGCAATTCGGGATTCCAGCGAGTCCAAAAGTGTAAAATCCATTATCCGGATGAATTAAAACCTTTCGTTTATTAGGTGGAATCGTAAATGTTCCATTATTTGCCTGTATTATACTATACTCCATATTTGGATTGATTGAACGAAATAGGCAAAATTTATTCGTTCCTCCCGGGCAGGGGACTATTAACGATTTATTACTGTAGTTACCCAAGGTATCTATCAAGGAAAATGAAGTGTCGAACAAACTACAGTTATAAGGCGATATATGAAACAAGGGTTGCCCAAGACTATCTGCACGATAAAAACTACGATAAAATTCGGGGAAATCATAAGAGGGCGTTGATATAACATGATTTGTCGCAATAGGAGTTCCCGACGAAAAGTCCAGATAACCGTAATTAAACTCCCATTTGTTATAACTACATGCTATCGGACTGCAAGCAGTAATGAAAACAGTATTGCTGCTACTTTCGGATATGCCTTGGGCAGCATTGGTTGCCGTAAGAGTAACCAAAAACTGCCCTTCATTGGTGTAGGTATGTAAGCCGATTGCACCTGTGGCTGTATCGCCATCACCAAAATTCCACGAATAGGTAAATCCATTTGTATTAAATGATTGAAATGTCATTTCCCGGTTTACGCAGCCATTAAAATTTTTACAATCAAAATTGGCATATAACCCACTTAAAGAAATACATTTTATTCCCGTATTTACCAAGTTTGCCGTTGAAGTAAGCTCTGTTCTGTATACATTTAAAACATAATCAATCCGTGCCTTTTGCCCGGGTGTAAAAGTCGTTTTGCATGCATCGTTGGTATAGTCCATATAGTTTTCGAGCATTACAGGTGTTATGCCATCGCAACTAAGCGGTGTTGGTGAAGGGCATCCAAATGTTCCTGTGGTGGGAGGAGTATCGCATATCCGGTCGCCGTCCATTTGGCAGGCTTGAAACCCGCCACTGTTTACGCATCCCCCCTGAAAAGTATGATACAAATTTAAATAATGCCCGGCTTCGTGGGTGAGTGCTGCACCTAAATCGTAATCGGTTAGTAAGGAACAAGACGAGCAATAATTCCTACTTCCAAAAACATCGCTCCGCACCACAATACCATCCAAAGTATAACTCGTACCCGGATAATAGGCATAGCCCAATACTCCCTGCGGCGAAATACTCTTCACCACAAATATCCTGAGATAGTTTGTTGCAGGCAGTCCACTCAAAGCTTTAAGCTGTGCGTCCTCTGTGTATTTGTCGAGGTTGGTAAGGCTACTGTTAATGCGGATTACTCCCAAGGAATCGCCAGCCTGGGGAACAAAATAAGTGGAATCGAGAAAGTTTTTTGTAGCGTAGCAAAACTGAATTCCATGTGTTTCGAAATCGTGGTTTAGCTGATCCATCTGGCTCTGGATTTGCTGCATACTGATATTGGCTTCGGCACTGCCATCATGCACAATATAAATTACGGTGGGTATCACTATTGGATTGCCCGTTAATGACTTTGGCCCTGAATGCCGAAGCACCAAGGAATTATTAGTGTATTTGGCTATTAAATCGTCCTCGGCTTTTCGTTTATAGTAAAGGGATGAATCCTTCTTCACCATTTCAGTCCATATTGTCTCTGTAAGACAAGTATTGCTTTGAGCTGAAACGAAATCTGCTAAGAGCAACAGAACAAAGAGGATTAATAATTTATTCATAAGCAAGATTCGTTAAATTAAGACTTAGGGGTACGTCTAGGATTTTGTCTTTACAAAACTAATCCAATTCTCCTTTTCCCCACATTCCCAGTGATTTATTTTGGAATAAATTCAATTAGTTGAACTGTCATCTCCCTGTTCTTTCTATTTAGCAGGGTTTGTTACATAAACTGTGTCATTTTTATTTTTTGTTAGATTTCGTTTAGATTAAATCTTTCAGTAAAAATGATGTTTAATTGAATTGAAATTTGATTCCAATTTAAGATTGGTTTTTCCCATTTTTTAGTAATATCTTTAACAAC
>CANJNG010000124.1 GCA_947475205.1 Bacteroidota bacterium | reverse complement strand
AGTTGTTAAAGATATTACTAAAAAATGGGAAAAACCAATCTTAAATTGGAATCAAATTTCAATTCAATTAAACATCATTTTTACTGAAAGATTTAATCTAAACGAAATCTAACAAAAAATAAAAATGACACAGTTTATGTAACAAACCCAAATATTTACTCGCCGATTAGTAAATCATCATCGCTTCTTAGCAAGTCATTCTCCCATTTTAGCAACTTCTCCTTGGCATTTAGCAAGTCTTCCTCGCTATTTAAAAATTCTTCCTCTTTATAAAGCAAGTTTTGTCCGCTAGTTAGAAAATATTCCACGGTATTTAGCAAGTGCCGCTCGCCGTTTAGCAAGTGTTGCTCGCCTCGTAGCAAGTGTCGCTCGCTTCCGAAAATGCTTTGCTTCAAAGCGTTTCAGACTTTCGTGCCATCGGGGAAATATTGCTATATTCCGAGTGTTACTTGCTATTAAACAAAAACAAATACTTATGTATCGCCGCCTATTTAATACTTAGCAGGATAAGCTTGCCTTGTTTCATTCAGATTTTGCTATCAAACACTAGTATTAAAATAATTGGCTTGTTAGCATTTAGAACTGTAATGCATATTCGGCAAGGAATTTAAGCTTAGCAGCGATTCAAACTAGAAGTGTGTTTAACCTGTTTGAAATATTTCACTACATAATTGTAATACGGTATATGCCAATGTGTGCTTGTTTTCAGTTTAGGTTAAATATTCCAACCTTAAAATCCATTATGCCCAATTAAATTTTCGACTTACGTTTGCAATCCCCAAAAGAACAGTAAGACATTGAGCAAAAACATAGCACAGCAAGATTGGACATTAGAAATAAAACCTAAAAATTCGTGGTTTGAATTGGGCTTAGCCGAAGTGTGGAACTACCGCGATTTGTTATGGCTATTCGTAAAACGTGATATTGTAACGGTATATCAGCAAACGGTTTTGGGGGTAGTGTGGTATTTCATTCCTCCTATTCTCACTACGCTGATGTATATCGTTATTTTTAGTCAGGTAGCTCATATCTCTACCGATGGCACACCGCCTACTTTGTTCTACATGTCTGGAATTGTGATTTGGGGCTATTTTGCCGAATGCTTTAACCGCACAGCTTCTACTTTCACGGCTAATTCAGGCATCTTCGGGAAGGTATATTTTCCCCGTTTGGTGGTTCCACTGTCGGTTATTATTTCGAGTTTGTTCAAGTTCGGAGTACAGTTTCTACTCTTTATTTTCATTTTTGTGGGATATTGGATTGCCCATCCCGGATTGTTTTATCTCGACAGTTCCATTCTACTGCTTCCCGTTTTAGTTTCCCTTATGGCACTTATAGCCATGGGAACAGGCATAATCTTTTCCTCACTGACTACCAAATATCGCGATTTTAGTTTCCTTATTGGTTTCGGGATGCAGCTTTTGATGTATGCCACACCTGTAATATATCCTGTGTCGTTTTTACCTGGCTCGCTCAAAAAGATTGCCATTTACAATCCACTCACTTCTATAGTGGAAGGCTTTCGGTTTGTGTTCTTACACACGGGTAATCTTTCCCTATCTGGCCTAGCTTACACCGGACTTTTTGCATTGGTAACACTATTTTTCGGAGCCATGATTTTTAATCGGGTGGAGCGTTCGTTTATGGATACGATATAGATAGCTCTTGGGTATTCGGTAACTTTGCCCGAAATATTTCCCCCGAAATGAACATATACACCCAGAGGCAACGATTTAAGCAACTCATTGTTGTTACTGCAGTGCTTATTGGGATTGGTTCGCTTTGGTACACCCGCCAGTTAGTGGATAAATTAGCAACCGAGGAACATAAAAAGGTAGAACTTTGGGCAAAAGCCACCGAAAATCTGGCTTCAAATGTAAATCCAAATACCGATTTTAGTTTTGTTTTTGAAGTAATTAAAGACAACCAAACCATTCCGGTGATGCTCACTACCGAAAAGGACAGTATAATTACTACCCGAAATCTCGATTCGACAAAATCCACAGATGCCGAATATCTTAAAAATATGCTGGCTGAAATGAAGCAAACATCCCCTCCTATTGTGGTGAATTTAATGCAGGGGGAAAATTATATTTATTATACCCATTCCACCTTGCTTAAGCAATTGCAAATATTTCCATTTGTTCAATTGGGAGTAATCGGTATGTTTATTTTCGTTTCCTACTTAGCATTCAGCAGTAGCCGCCGGGCTGAGCAAGACCAGGTTTGGGTGGGAATGAGTAAGGAAACGGCTCATCAGTTAGGCACTCCGCTTAGTAGCCTGATAGCTTGGGTGGAATATCTGAAAGCCAAAAATATCGAACCAGAAATGGTGTCGGAGTTGGAGAAAGATGTGAATCGGTTTAAAATAATAACGGAGCGGTTTTCTAAAATTGGCTCTACCCCCGATTTAACTGTTCGGAATATTAACGAGGTGCTAGAAGAAAGTGCCGAATATATGCGGGTGCGTTCACCTAAAAGAACTACAATAGTCTTTGCTGCCGATGCGGAAAAGGATGTAGAAGTGCCGCTTAACGCCCCACTATTTGCCTGGGTTATCGAAAATGTTTTTCGCAATGCAGTGGATGCAATGGAAGGAAATGGCAAGTTGACCATTAGCATCGCCACTCAGCGTAATAAAGTTTTTATAGATATTGAAGACACTGGAAAGGGAATTCCCCGCTCCAAGTTCAAGACAATTTTCCAACCGGGATTTACTACTAAGAAGCGGGGATGGGGCTTAGGACTTTCGCTTTCAAAGCGTATAATAGAATCGTATCACGGCGGTAAAATATTCGTCAAAGATTCTATCCCTGGCAAAAGCACTACGTTTCGAATTATTCTGGATAAGGTGTAGGGTAGGAGAGAGGACTTTCTGAATATTACCCTAACCGCTTCTTCATATCAAACATTTCATCCCGCAGACGGGCAGCTTCGATAAAGTCGAGTTCTTTGGCTGCTTTTTCCATTGCTTTTTTGGTTTGTTCGATGGCCTTTTCGAGCTGGGGCTTAGTCATGTATTGGACCACCGGGTCGGCGGCGATAGATAGTTCTTCGGATTCGATGTAAGCTTTTTGTCCATGGGTATTCGCCATCGAGGTTTGCATCATAATCGATTCTTTCGATTTTTTGAGCGGCTGCGGCGAAAGTCCGTGCAAGGTGTTATAAGCAACCTGTTTTTCTCGGCGACGATTGGTTTCATCCATAGTGCGTTGCATGCTGTCGGTAACTTTATCGGCATACATAATCACCCGTCCGTTTATGTTTCGGGCAGCACGGCCAGCTGTTTGAGTAAGTGAGCGTTCGCTGCGTAAAAACCCTTCCTTATCGGCATCGAGAATAGCCACAAGCGACACTTCGGGCAAATCTAAGCCTTCCCGCAAAAGATTTATTCCAATCAACACATCAAACTGCCCTAGGCGAAGCTGTCGTAGGATTTCTACCCGCTCCAAAGTGTCCACATCGCTGTGAATGTATCGGCAATTAATCCCCAGCTTAGCCATGTATTTCGATAGTTCTTCTGCCATGCGTTTGGTGAGGGTTGTAACCAAAATACGTTCATCTTTCTTGACAGTTTTATCTATTTCTTCGAGCAAATCGTCCACCTGATTTATGCATGGCCGAACATCAATAATGGGGTCGAGCAATCCGGTGGGTCGAATAACCTGTTCTACCACCACGCCACCCGATTTTTCCAATTCATAATTGGCCGGAGTAGCCGAAACGTATATTACCTTATCCTGAACGCCTTCAAATTCGTCAAACTTTAAGGGGCGGTTATCCATTGCCGATGGAAGCCTAAAACCGTAGTCTACCAAATTTGTCTTTCTGCTTCGGTCACCACCATGCATAGCATTTACCTGCGAAACCGTAACGTGGCTTTCATCAATCACCATCAAAAACTCTTCGGGAAAATAGTCAATTAAGCAAAATGGTCTCGAACCGGGCGGACGGCCATCAAAATAACGGCTATAGTTTTCTATCCCGCTGCAATAGCCCAACTCCTTCATCATTTCAAGGTCGTAAGTAACCCGGTCGGATATGCGTTTGGCTTCTTCCATTCTGCCTTGCTGCGTGAAAAAGTCCACTTGCTTGTACAGGTCATCCTGAATTTGCACCATAGCATTCTTCATCGAATCTTTGGAAGTTACAAAGATGTTGGCCGGGAAAATCACAATGCTATCCATCGTGCTTATTTTCTTTCCGCTGGCTTGGTCGAAGGTGAGAAGCTCTTCCACTTCGTCGCCAAAGAAAACTACACGGTAGCATAGGTCACTGTAGGCTGTCCAGATATCAACCGTGTCGCCCTGCACCCGGAAATTTCCCCGACTAAAAATGGCCGTAGTGCGTGAATACAAGGCATCAACCAATTGGTGCAGAAAACGATTTCGCCCAGTTTTATCACCCAACTTCAACCAGACTGTATTGCTTTTGAAATCTTTGGGGTTACCTACACCGTAAATGCAGCTTACCGACGAAACCACTATCACATCACGCCGTCCGCTCAACAAGGACGAGGAAGAGCTAAGTCGCAGCTTTTCAATTTCATCGTTTATAGAAAGGTCTTTTTCGATATAAGTCCCGGAAGAAGGCAGGTAAGCTTCGGGCTGGTAATAATCGTAATAAGATACAAAATACTCCACAGCGTTATGAGGAAAGAACTGTTTGAACTCGCCAAATAACTGTGCTGCCAGCGTTTTGTTGTGGCTGATAACAAGTGTAGGAATATTCAGTTGCTGAATAACGTTAGCGATGGTGAATGTCTTTCCCGAGCCAGTAACACCAAGCAGGGTTTGGAATTTATCACCTCGTTGAACCCCAAGTGTGAGTTGGCGGATGGCTTCGGGCTGGTCGCCTGTAGGTTGATATTCGGAAGTGAGCTGAAAGGCCATTATGAATTTTCGGCTAAATTAGGAGGTCTATTGTTTGAAGACTATATGAGGGGAAGTATATTTCCCCTCTTTGATTATATGCCACAAAAAAAGCGAAGCCTTTCGACTTCGCTTTTTACTAAATACCTAATCAATCTTAACTCCCGCACATCTCACATCCCTCAGGATTATCCAATGAGCAAGTAAGTTGGTCCTGCTCATATTGCGACATATTGGGGCCTTCCATAGCAAGTTCTACCTCTTTTGCTTGTGTGGTTGCCGATGTCGATGCAGCATTCGCAGAGAACATATCGGCTTGAAAGTTGGCCAAAGTCTGTTGTCTGTTTGGTACCGGTGCAGGGTTCAAATCTAAAACAGGTTGAGTTTGGCTGTAATCGGGTGGATTTACAGGTGCAGTATAAGCTGGCACAATTTCCGGTTCTGCAATTGCCCGCAGGTTTTGCGATTGGGGCACATATTCCGCTTTAGGTTCTTCCGCTATTGCTACAGCAGGTTGAGTAACCGCTGCTACAGGCTCGCTCACCACTTCATTTGCAGTAGGAACAGGAGATTGTTGTTTTTCTTGTTGCAACGTAAACTGCTGAGCCGACGAAGCTGCTTGGCTACGCAAATAATACATTCCGGTTTTCAATCCTTTCTCCCAGGCATAAAAGTGCATCGAACTCAATTTACCAATTGTTGGGTCTTGAATGTGGATATTCAAACTTTGGCTTTGGCAGATATAAGCCCCACGGTCAGCAGACATATTGATAATTACCTTTTGTGAAATCTCCCAAACCGTTTTGTAAAGGTCTTTAATGTTTTGAGGAATTTCAGCAATGGCTTGAACCGAACCTTTATTAGCGATGATTTGGTTTTTCAAATCTTCATTCCAAATTCCCAATTTCACCAAGTCCTTCATCAAATGCTTGTTCACCACAATATATTCACCACTCAACACTCGTCGGGTGTAGAGGTTTGAAGTATAAGGCTCAAAGCATTCATTATTGCCAAGTATTTGCGAAGTAGAAGCTGTTGGCATTGGTGCAAGCAACAAGGAATTACGCACTCCGTATTGTTTCACTTCTTCTTTCAACACATCCCATTCCCAACGGTTGCTTGGCGTAACGCCCCACATATCGTATTGGAATATTCCTTGTGATACAGGACTTCCGGGATAGGTTTCATAAGGCCCTTCCAATTTAGCCAAATCCTTGCTGGCCGTCATAGCAGCGTAGTAAATGGTTTCGTGGATGTCTTTGTTTAGCTGAACTGCTTCGGGACTATCGAATGGGTAACGCATAATGATAAACGCATCGGCCAAACCTTGTACACCAATACCAATCGGCCGATGACGCAAATTGCTGCGACGAGCCTCCGGAACCGGATAGTAGTTACGATCAATAATCTTGTTCAGATTTTTGGTGATGGCATACGTTACTTCAAACAGTTTATTGTGGTCGAATTTGCCTTTCTCTACAAAGCGGGGCAGAGCCAAGGACGCCAGATTACATACCGCTACTTCGTCAGGCGAGGTGTATTCAATAATTTCAGTGCAAAGATTTGACGATTTAATTGTACCCAGATTCTTTTGGTTACTCTTAGCATTAGCCGAATCCTTATAAAGCATATAAGGCGTGCCGGTTTCTATTTGCGATTTCAGAATCTCTACCCACAATTCGTGTGCACGGATGGTTTTTCTGGCACGGCCTTCGGCTTCATATTTGGTATAAAGTGCTTCAAATTCCGGCCCCCAACAGTCGTCCAAGCCCGGAGCTTCATTTGGGCAGAATAGCGACCAATTGCCGTTTTCTTTCACCCGTTTCATAAACAAATCCGAAATCCACATTGCGAAGAATAAATCCCTTGCCCGGTTTTCCTCCTTTCCGTGATTCTTCTTCAAATCTAAAAACTCGAAAATATCGGCATGCCACGGTTCGATATAAATAGCGAAAGAACCTTTACGTTTTCCGCCGCCCTGATCAACATAGCGGGCAGTGTCGTTAAACACTCTCAACATAGGCACAATACCATTGCTGGTGCCGTTTGTTCCTTTAATATAACTTCCGGTTGCTCTTACATTGTGAATGCTTAGGCCAATTCCACCTGCACTCTGGCTAATTTTAGCACACTGCTTCAAAGTGTCATAAATACCATCTATGCTGTCGTCTTTCATGGTGAGAAGAAAACAACTGCTCATTTGTGGTTTGGGCGTACCTGCATTGAAAAGCGTAGGTGTGGCGTGGGTAAACCAGCGTTCGCTCATCAAATTATAGGTTTCGATAGCTGAATCAATGTCTTCTTTGTGAATCCCAACGGCTACCCGCATCAACATGTGTTGCGGACGTTCGGAAACCTTGCCATGGAGCTTCAGTAAATAACTTTTCTCTAAGGTTTTGAAACCGAAGTAATCATAGCCATAATCGCGATCATAGATAATGGTGCTATCCAGAATTTCGGCATTAGCTTGTACGATTTGAAACACATCAGGAGCCAATAGCCCGGCGGGTTGTCCGGTTTTTGGGTCTAGATAGTTGTAAAGAGCAGTCATCGTTTCGCTGAACGATTTCTTGGTGAACTTGTGCAGATTGCTTACCGCAATGCGGCTAGCCAGCAAAGCATAGTCAGGGTGGATGGTTGTGAACGATGCAGCAATTTCAGCGGCAAGATTGTCTAACTGCGAAGTGGTTACACCGTCGTAAATCCCTTCGATAACCTTCATAGCCACTTTAATCGGATCCACAATCGGGTCTAAGCCATAGCATAGCTTTTGAATCCGACTGGTTACTTTATCAAATTTTACCGATTCGCGACGACCGTCGCGTTTAACTACATACATCATTGGGTGGAAATATTACTAGGGGTTGTTTTTTATTATTGTCTAATTCTTTATTGTCTTTCTAATTACTCTTTACTCAATACTCATTACCAATCTAAAAGTCCTCATCAAACTTTATCTGGTTATCTTCGGTGGCATTTCCTACACTCGCTTTTCTATAATCACCAACCCTCTTTTCAAAGAAATTGGTTTTACCTTCCATCGATATCATTTCCATGAAATCAAAGGGGTTTGTTGCTCCATAGAGGCGGTTGTATCCCAGTTTCAGCAACCAGTAGTCGGCTACATATTCTATGTACTGACACATCAGGTCGGCATTCATTCCTATCAAGCGAACCGGAAGTGCATCCACCACAAAGTCCTTTTCTACGTTTACTGCATCGCTGATTATTTGGTGAACGGTTTTTTCGCTGAGTTTGTTATGCAATTGGCTATAAAGCAAGCAGGCAAATTCGCAATGCAAACCTTCGTCGCGGCTGATTAACTCATTGGCAAAACTGAGACCGGGCATCAGGCCCCGTTTCTTCAACCAAAAAATTGAGCAGAAGCTGCCTGAGAAGAATATCCCTTCCACTGCAGCAAATGCAACCAGTCTTTCTGCAAAGCTACCCTGGCCTATCCAACGCAAAGCCCAATTGGCTTTTTTATTTACGCAGGGTACTTGATCCATTGCTTTAAACAGGTGGTCTTTTTCAGTAGGGTCTTTAATATAGGTATCGATTAATAAGGAATACATCTCACTGTGGATGTTTTCCATCATAATCTGAAAGCCATAAAAGCAACGGGCTTCTGGATATTGAACTTCGTTAAGGAAATTGATAGCCAGATTTTCGTTTACAATGCCATCGCTGGCAGCAAAGAATGCCAAAACATGTTTAATGAAGAAGCGTTCGTCGTCAGAAAGTCTTTCTTCCCAATGCACCCTGTCTTCGTGCAAATCTACCTCTTCGGCAGTCCAAAAACTTTGTTCAGACTTTTTATAAAATGCCCAAATGTCATTATGCTTGATGGGAAAAAGTACAAAACGGTCTTTGTTTTCTACCAAAATAGGCTCCACGGGAGCGGTAGTTTTTGGAGGGAGCACTTCGGCCAGGTTGATGTTTTCCGACATAATTTGAGAATCCATTTGGGGTGTTTGTTGCTACTGTTTTTTATTCGAATTCCTTTCGGTTAGAGGCTATTTTTCCCATCAGGCAAAACGTCAATTTTCTGCCCTTAAGTCCCTTTCTAAATCTTCCAGCCTTTTAATCTTTTGGTAATTAGCAATTTGCGAGTAGCAAATGCCTTTCATTCGAGTCGAACAAAGGTTCTGCTTTTTTTTGGATTTAACTTTTTCAGTTATCCACTTTTGGGCTTAGTTTTTAACAATTGTCTCTTTTGAAAACTATTTGCGGGCTGCTTTCCTTGTCGGCCTAAGCCCATATATGATATTAACATTATGCTAACATTAGTTTTTCAACAAGTGTTGCATAATTGAAATTTGAGAGTAAGGGAATTTTGATCAGCATCGGCGATGGCATAAATCTGCAAATGTGCTGTTATGCGTTTCGCCCTTCTTGTGTCATAAGTCAAAGTTTATTGTTAGCGGTGTATGGTCGCTATGAGTAATCCAGTTTTCGAATGTCCCAACTTCTATATTTTTTACTTTGTCATAAAGGTCTGCCGAAGTAAAGCAATAGTCGATGTGATAAGGTTTGTCTTTGTTACGTTGCAGGAAAAAGGTCGGGTGATTTTCTTTTCCTTGTTCTTGGTTCAGATGTTTGTGATAAACGCTATAAATATTTTTTTCTGCTAACCTGTCAACCACTGCTGAGTGATTTGCAGTTCTATGTTGTTTGTCCCAAATTTTGTTGCTGTTGAAGTCACCTGTTAAGATTGTCAGTCCAGTGTTTAGAATTTGATCGTAATGATTAACCGCTTTCCAAACCTGCTCAATATATTGCCCGTCCTTGTCGTGGCGATTGTTAGCCCAAATTGCGAAAAGTGTAAAGTTAAGTTGTCCACCTGTCACGGAAATGGGAGAAATAATTTTTATGTCAGCGTTGTGTTGTTCGAGCAGTTGAAACTTGTAATCGCTGTATGAAAAAATGCCAAGTCCTTTGTGCTTGTTGTCGCCAAACCAAAGCAAGTCGTTAGGTCGTTGCGTTGTTGAATTAAAAACTAATTTGTCTGGATGCTCACATTCTTGAACAACCAAAATATCTGGTCGTTGTCGCAAAATCGTGTCTGCCTTTTTTCTAAATGCTCCTTGACAATTCCAGGTTATTAATTTCATTTTTTTGTCTGTCAGTTCGTTTGTTGCAAGGTCGTCATTAGGTGACGCATAACTCAGAAATATCGCTACTCTTTCAACGTATCATTCATCCACTCCAAAGTCTGGAATATTTCGGATTCCTTAACCGTATTTGACATAAACCACTCCCCGGGTTTGCGAATTAGGGCAAACTGAAGTGTGCTATGTGTATTTTTCTTATCCTGGTTTATGAAGCGAATTATTTCAGCAAAATGCTCCTCGGGAATTGTTTGCCAATGGAAGAGCTGCTTTACGGCAGGTGCAATTATTTCGAGATAAACGTTAGGCAGTTCATCGTGCAGGGACGACAAATAACACTCGGCAAGCAGCCCGGCAGCTACAGCTTCTCCATGCAGCAGCGAACTTTGTTTATCCATAAAATACGACTCAAAGGCGTGTCCCAGACTATGGCCAATATTCAGTTGCCGCCTGATTCCCTGTTCGGTAAAATCTGTTTTCACTATTTCAGCCTTAAATCGAATAGAACTTACAATATCCTTTCCATTAATCAGACTGAAGAAAAATTCAGGATGAAATAGGCGTTCATACATTTCGCCACCCGAAAGCAGTGCATGTTTTAGCATTTCGGCAAAGCCCGATTTAAGTTGCCGTTCGTTTAGCGTATTCAGAAATCCGGGGTTAATAATGGTGGCCTCAGGTTTACTGAATGAGCCAATAACGTTTTTTACTCCTTCGAAATTAATGGCTGTTTTCCCACCCACAGAAGCATCAATGATGGCCAAAAGTGTGGTGGGGATATTCACAAAGTTAATTCCCCGCTTAAAAACCGAAGCACTAAAGCCCCCCAAATCGGTAATCATTCCTCCGCCAATATTTACAAGTAGACAGCTTCTGTCAGCTTGAATTTCAAGCAATTTCTGCCAGATAAAATGTGTAGCGGCTAAATCTTTATTCTTTTCTCCGTCCAAAACCACCATTACATTTTCGAGTTTGAAAATTGTTTCAAGCTTGGGGAAACAATGCTGGTAGGTGTTTTTATCACACAGGGCGAAAACTTCCGAATAATTCCCTTTTACTATTATGCTTTGGAGACTTGAAATTATATCATCGCTCCAATACAGATTTTCTTCCTGATCAATTATGGTCATTTGTTGGGGGGTAAAGCGGGCAATTACAGTTGGAACGCTAATGACACGAATTCAAACGAATTAATGCGAATGATATTGAAATGCACATAATTTATTTGAATTAAAATTTGTGATTATTTGTTCCATTAGCGTCATTAGCGTTCCATTTCTCTTGAATTATAAACTTAAATTTAATTCTTTAATTTGGCAAATTTAGCGGAAAACCTGAATTTTCGGGTTAATGGACAAAAGTGGAGGTCAAAATCTCTGTATTCCTTTGTGGGCTTAGCTTTGCGACAAAAAACACAAATGGACAAAAAAGTGCTTTTATTGCAAGAGCAAAATCGTCTCAAAATCTGGTCT
>CANJNG010000123.1 GCA_947475205.1 Bacteroidota bacterium | reverse complement strand
CACTAACGCAAACGCCGAGTCCTTTAACTCCAAAATAAAACATTTTAGAGCGAATCTAAGAGGTGTAACAGATGTCAAATTCTTCCTCTTTAGACTTGAAAAATTGTTCGCATAAATCATTTGCTCCCCAGAAAATAAGTCTGACCCCAGAATTTGAATCTGCTGCAAAAGCCATTACAAAATTAATTCATGACAAAATAATTGTTCATCAGCAATTGCCTGAAATCTTTAATCTTGAGAACTATCACAACTATGTAATCCAAGATTCGGTTCATTTTCAAATTTCAAATTGGGCAATGGAGCAGGAAGTCTTGGGCGATTTATGGCCAATATTAAAAAGTAAGATGGAAGCATTGCTTCGTGAGTCGCTTGATTTAAAAGCCATAGAACATCAAGGTGCAATCGGAAAGTTTCTGGGGTTTAGAATTGTAAGGCCGGGTAAACCTGATTTCAATCCCTTTCATCGCGATGCCTGGTTACCTTATTGGCGTGATGTGGTAAATGTTTGGGCTCCGCTGTCGGGTTTTGAAGGCGGAAACACGATGAGTATAATCCCCGGCACACATAATCTGGATGATTCTGAAATTCTAAAAACAAAAAAAGGGGCAATTATTAATGATAAAACGTATCATGTACCGGCAGCGATAGCCTTAGGTCAAAACTTTGAACCTATTACTCCTGTTTTAGAAAAAGGCGAGGCACTTGTATTTTCACCCTACTTAATTCATGGTAATGGCATCAACCGAAATCCTGACACTACCCGGGTTTCTATTGAATTCCGTTTTTGTAAAAGTGAAATCTAATTTCAATGCTTCTTAACTAAGCCCTTCTTTTATAATCCCGAATATCTATTCTATTCTCACAAAATCCCATTTCGTTTATATCGGAATTGGAGCTAATGACTATGATTCGTTCTTTGGAAAATTGCTGAATCAGAATATTGTACCATTCAATTCCTTCTTTGTCAAGATTTGAGCAAGGTTCATCAAGAAGCACCACAGCAGAGTCAGCAGTTAAAGCTAAAACCAACTTCACCCGTTGCTTCATTCCCGACGAAAACTGCTTTAAGGGTCGGTCGGCAGCAGCGGAAAGTCCTCCAAGAGTTATAATATCTGATTCGGAAATGCCTTGCCGAAAGGGTTTAAACTTCTGCTGAAATTCAATATTCTCCCGAAAGCTTAATTCTTCGAATAAATCAAGATAGGGGGCGGCAATGCTACACTGTGTGTAAACTTCTTCTGTAGGAATAACTTTCCCATCACTTGAAAATTCCACAACTCCTTCCGAAGCTGTTTGGCTACCCAGAATGGTTTGCAGCAAAGTAGATTTCCCTGAACCGTTATTTCCCAAAATTGCCCATTGGCTATTGGGTAAAATATCCAGATTTACTCCTTTGAAAATCCAGTTTTGGTTATACCTTTTACCAAGATTCTGAACGGAGATTTTCAACGAAAAGGTATTATTTAACCCGCTCTACATAAGACTTAGTGCGGGTGTCAATCTTAATTTTCTCGCCCTGATTTACAAAAAGCGGAATATTAATTTTTGCACCGGTTTCTAAGGTAGCAGGTTTTAAGGTGTTGGTTGCAGTGTCGCCTTTCATGCCAGGCTCGGTATAAGTAACTTCTAATTCTACAAAAGTTGGCGGTTCGGCAGTGATAGGTGTATCGCTTTCAAACGACACCTTTATCATAACACCTTCTTTTATAAAAGGAAGGCTATCTCCCAATAATTCAGATGGCACATAAATTTGCTCATAATTATCCGTATCCATCACCACTATGCTGTCGCCTTCCATATATATGAATTGGTATTCCTTGTATTCTACACGTAAAAGCTCAATACTTTCACCGGCACGGAAACGGTTTTCGTATAATTTCCCAGTACGCAAATTACGCATCTTGGCCTGAAAGAAGGCTCTCAAGTTACCCGGTGTGCGGTGTTGATATTCCAGAATTTGACAGAGTTCGCCGTTGAAACGGATAAAGGAACCTACGTTTATGTCGCCAGTATTTGCCATTTGTACTATTTTGTATTAAAAATGTGGGCGAAGATAACGGAAATATTGTTGGAGCTATGAATTGGAATTTGAAGGGCACTCTATGTTGCCTATATGGTGTCGGAATTGTGTAGGAATGAAAAAGGGTCTCAAAAGTTTTATCTTCTGAAACCCTTGTCATTGTTCGTGGGCCCACTTGGACTTGAACCAAGGACCACCTGATTATGAGTCAGGTGCTCTAACCAACTGAGCTATAGGCCCGGGATTTTGAGGTATTAGCCTTTAAAATCGGGGTGCGAAAATAGTATTCATTTCCTATTGTCCAAGAAAAAAATAAAATTCTAAAACAAGCCCTCTTCGCCAGCTGCAATAGCCTTACTAATTATAGCTAATCCTTCATCTACCTGCTCTTTGGTAATGCATAGCGGAGGAGCAATGAAAATGTAGTTCCAGCGAACAAAGGTATACATGCCTAACTCCTTAATTTTGGCGGCAATTTTATTCATCACTACCATTTCATTGGGTTTGGCATTGAATGGAGCCATTGGTTCTTTGGTAGTTCTGTCTTTCACCAATTCAATACAGCCAAGCAGCCCCGTATTACGAAAATCACCAATAGAAGGATGAATAGCTTTCATCGCTTCTACTTTTTCTTCAATATATGCCCCCATTGCTGCGGCATTAGCAATCAAATTTTCGTCTTCATATATACTCAACACCTCTAAAGCTGCTGCACATCCCACGGCATGTGCCGAATAGGTTAAACCCAGCATCAAGGGTTTGTCATCATAATAGGAAGCAATTTTTTCGCTCACTATCAAAGCACCGAAAGGAATATACCCGGCTGTTAGCCCCTTTGCGGTAGCAATCATATCGGGAACTACTCCCTGATTATCAATTCCAAACCAAGCCCCAGTTCGGCCAAATCCACTCATTACCTCATCGGCAATAAGCAATATGCCATACTTGTCGCAAATAGCCCGCAGTTTCTTGAAGTAATCGGGTGGATATTTGATGCAACCGCTACTACCACTTTCCCCTTCCATCAATATGGCGGCAACATTTTCAGGACCTTCAAACTCTATTACCCGCTCTATGTGGCTCACACATTCGTATTGACAACTTCCAAATTTCTGGCCAAACGGACAACGATAGCAATAGGGGTCCTCGACATGAACAAAGTTGGGTGCCTGCTGACTATCAGCAGGAAGTTTACGCGGGTCGCCACCGGCTGAAAAAGCACCATAGCTTGCACCGTGAAACGCTCGGTAACGAGTAATAATCTTATGTCGTCCGGTGTAAAGCCGAGCTAACTTAATAGCATTTTCAATGGCAGTGGCTCCGCAAACCGTAAACAAAGTTCGGTTTAAATCACCTGAAGTTATCTCAGCTATTTTCTTACCAACTTTTCCCCGCACTTCGGTTACGCAACTTGGAGTAACGTAGCTCACCTTGTTCATTTGCTTCACCACCGCCTCTGTAACCCGGGGATGTGCATGGCCAATGTTTACGTTCATCAATCCGCTTGAAAAGTCAATGTAGCGTTTGCCTTCAGTATCATATAAGTAAACGCCCTTTCCATAATCAACAGCAATAGGACTTATCCCACGTTGTTTGCTCCAGGAAAAAAGTGTGTAATCGAGGTTGTTTTGGATAATTTCTTCGGTTTCGCTCATTGTGTCGGTATTTAGAAAGGCGAAAATAGGATTCAATTCGTAATTCCTTATTTCTAATTCATAATTGAATCCTACTTTCGCCGCCAATTTCAACAACTCAGATGGCCAAAAAGAAAGAAGCAACAGCCGAAGACCCCGCATTCCGTAAAGCACACGAAGCAATAGTTCAATGTCAGGTAGAACGCTTCAGAATATCTTACAAAAAATATTTCGACCTCGAGAACACAGAGAAATTGGTGAAATTCTTTTTTGAAAAGATTTACGACCTCGAAGCTCAGGATACCATTATCCAAATTGCAATAAATACATACCGCAAAGTAAAAGGCCAATTGGCCGATGACACCCGTGAGAATTTAGAAAACCTCATTGAGTTAAATCAGCTCACCAATGCCATGGATAGAATTATGGCCGAGCATCTGCTTAAACGGGGATGGAAGCCCGGAGATGCTGTTAGTCCTGAACTCTATTTTGAATTGTTTAAAGAAGTGGGCCGTGAAGCCGAACGCCGGGAGCAACTGAAAAGTGCGTTGAAATCAATGATGGTTTCGTATCAATTAGCACACCGGCCCATGAATGAAATGCTGCTCAAGGCAGGAAAAGGATTTGCGATAATGTTTGGCGTTTTACCACTTTATGATTTTATACAAGAAGGTTACTGGGCTACCAAAGGTGTTAAAGGTGACATTTTCAATGAGTTTATTGATGAAGTAACCGAGGTGGAACTTGCTTATATTGTGAAAGCTTTTGGAGAATAGTTTATATTTGTTAAGATTTGAAAATATCTTAATAACTTTCTGAAATTATTAATCCTAAAATCAGTTTCATTTTAATTTTGCGGCCTTAAAAAATCAGGGTATGGAAAATTCAGAACTAAAAGCGAAATTGTTGGAGGCGTGCATTAAGGTTCAAACCGAACATTTGCAAGTATTGAAAGAAGAAATTGTGGAAGCTGAAAAAATTGCAAACGACAATGATTCGGGTGCAGAAGAGAACATGAACTCATTCAGGGAAGAAATGCAAAACAAGCGGGAAGTATTTACCCGTCAGTTTTTAATAGCAAATAATGACTTGCAATTACTGCACCGTATGGACAATAAAATACACGACGGAGGTGTGCAGTTAGGAAGCGTGGTTTATACCGAAACGCAAAAACTTTACATATCAGTTAGCCTTGGGAAGGTTGAAGTTGATGGAGTAACTTATTTCTCTATCAGTACCCAAACTCCACTTTACAAAGTGTTGATGGGCAAAAATAAAGGCGATTCTGCTTCCTTAAATGGCAAAGAAGTAAAATTGGTAGAAGTATTTTAGAAAGCCTATTTCCCAATAGTCCAAACAAAAAAGGGGATTTCATAAAAATGAAATCCCCTTTTTATGTTTTAGACTTTACAATTTAATATTCCTCTTGGCCTCCGCTGGCAAAGCTATCAAAGTCGAAATCGCCCATATCTTTATCTTCATCCTCATCGTCTTCGCCAAAGCCTTCATCGAGACCGAACTCTTTTGAAGGGCTTTCGTCGTCGCCAATAGTCATTTCGCCTATCCCTTCCATATCTATACCATCCATTAGGTTGGCTTCGTCAATAAATCCGGCAATATCATCATTTTCTAAATCATCTGCATCGGGTTCGGCCAACTCTTCATCACCTGGAATTAATATCGGTGCAAATCCGGCACTTTTCCCTCTTCTTTTGGGCATATCACTTTCATCAATATCAAGCGGTGGTGGTTCGAGGCTTGGTTTTATTGGCCGTGGCGGCTCGCCAATTGATTTTACAGTTCGGGGATAATTGGCCTTTGCATCGTCAGCCGAAATTTTCACCAATTCAATAAAAAAGATAAAATTTCGATAGGTTTTAAGTTTGTAAATGAACCTTTGGTGCGGATCGTTTACCAAACCGGCCATAGGTTTATTAAGTGCCGGATGGTTTCGCAAATTGAGTTGTCCTTCGGGGATTTTGGCAATAAAGTCCAACTCGTGCCAATTGTTATCGCTGAAATACACTTCGGCTTCTGGCTCATCGTTAAAGGCAAACGACATTTTCAGAGCCTGATGAAAATCCCAAAGTGAAAAGGAGGGTTTAATTTCCACATCGCGATACACATTGTCTTCGTCTTCGAGTAGGATTCTGAATTTATAAATGGCCATAATTGGGTTTGGGAATTGTAACGGGACAAAAATAGAAATTCAATTCGAGTAATTTCAAATTAGCGTAATTTCATTTTGGCTATGTGTCGAAAAAATACTCCAATTGCTAAATTATAAAGAAGTGCTTTAAAATAACCTCACTTCACCACCTTCCAAACCTTCCCCCCGCTTCTCACAAAAAACATTCCGCTCTGAAAATCGCTTTGCTTTAGTTCAGCTACATTTTCATTAAAGGGAACTTCAAACATAAACTTTCCCGATATATCAAACACCAACAAGGGGGTGTTAGCACTTTTGGGGCTAATAACAAAAGCACTTCCTGTTCCGTTTGCAAATCCCGATGAATTGATCAATTGCATTGTCGTTTGCGATAGAGTTGGAACTGAAACATCTGTCGGCAGCAATCCGCGGGCAACCATTCTGTCGCGGATAGGTTGAAAATGACTCCAAGCAAACAGCAACTGATCGGCTTGGAGGTAAAGCACTGCCGCTTGTGGCATGGTCATGTTTGAAGCAAAGCTTTGGTTAGCCTGAATCATCAGTTTATCGGTGGTTTCGCGGCCAATATCTCCCCAAATTTCCATCAACACACTGCTCCAAATATCGGCATCTCCATATTTATTATTCACCAAATCCTCAGGATAATGGTCGATGCTATTGGTAAACCGCCCAGCCCAAAACTGATTGTGGCCATCCCAAGTGTAAACACTTTCCCAAAAAAGTGGGTTGATGGAACGGGAATACGAAGAAGCAAAATAATCGCCAATTCCTTCATCCATGGCCATACGTTGCAAACCATTATTGGTATTGGGAGCTGCCGAATGCGAAATAGCATGACTGTATTCGTGCACAATTACGTCGGCATCTTCGGCATCATCCACTCCGCCATCACCAAACGACAAGCGGGGCGGCGATTGTGCAGGATTGAAATTGCTGTTGTCGGCACCGTTCAAAGCATGCGGGTCGGCTATGACTTGGTAGTTGCAAATATTGCTGAAACCAAGCGTATTCCTTACATAATCGTTGAAAGTAGTGATATGATACAACACATTCACATCTTCAAATCCACTTTGGCTGCGGTTAAAGCTAAAGTTGGGCAGCACAGAAATAGCCACTGGGGTATAGGGCGAACTCACATCTTTAATTAGCACAAAATCATTTTTCAGCCGGAAACTATCATTTTCAAACGTTGTGATTAAAGTCTTAGACACCAATTGCGATAACAGTTCCGCCGTATTTCCATTCGAGCTATCTACCCAAGGCGAGCCATAAACATTACCCGATGTAGTTAATGGATCGGGCATAAATACATTCCCCGTGGCGGGTGTATCAATTTCCGTTTCAATTGGGGAATCACTAACCGACATTTTCAAACTTTGTGAATAAAGTACCTTTCCCCCAACGGCCACAATGGTTTCATAATAGTTATCGGCCTTGTCGGCAATTTCTAACCGCACGGCAGGAGTCAAGACACTTTCATTCTCAGGAAAGAAAACGTTATCGCAAACAAACTTTTCGATACCATTTTTATCCGCCAATGCCTTTATGGGCAACCAATCGGCCTGAGTTGGGAAGGTTGTACTAATCGGCTCAACCGAAAAAGTATTGTCGAAAAACGAAAGTACATTTCCATACAAATCCATATTCACCTTTAATTCTGCACGGTAAATCTTAATTCCCTCATAAGTTTGGTTTAACCTGAAATGATTACTGAAAGGGGCAAGAACTTTATCGGTCATTAAAAACCCGGTGTTCTTATAGGAGAATGTTTGAGCAAACTGCAACACTTCATTCTCCGAAAGCCCAATCTGCATGTCAACATTAAAATTAGCCTTTGATTCTCTGCGGTCAATAAATGCCGCCGACTGGCTTTTTGTTATGTTTAATGCCGAAACAAGGAGGCAAATACAAATCAGTGAATTAACCTTTAAAAACATTAGCCAAAGGTAATTGGTTTTGTTAATAAAATGGGAACGCTAATGACACTAATGGACCAAATAATCACGAATTTGAATTCAAAATTGCATTTGAATTATTTGCGTTGAATTCGCCTAATTTGCGTCATTGGCGTTCCAATCAATTCTCATTTCTTCTTCTTCCGCAACCAATCCCTCAATGGAATTTCAGCTCCTAAAACAGTGTACCATTGAACGAACGAAAAGTTATGGTCAGCTTTCTGCGGGGCATCGTTGTTAATATTAACATTGGGTAAATTCATATACCCCACTTTTAATTCAGAAGCAATAAAGAATCGTTTCCAAAACTCAAGGCGAGGTCCAGTTTTAGCTGTAACCGAATATCCAGAAAGATGAAAATCATTGTCCACCCCATCGCCCAACAAGCTCATATCGGTTTTCGTAATAACCATAAAGCCGCCAACCCCGGTATTCCATTTCAGCCATATTTTATGTTTATACAAATTGGCCAAAGGCTGCAAGTATTCCACATCGAGGCTTACTAAGTTCAGGCCATTCGTATGTTCAAAGCGAAGGATTTCAGACTTTAGCGTAATAGTGTCGTTCAAGTAACTGCCTGCATACTTTGTAGAGATAGTTGGTGAAACTACGCCTGAAATAACCGCCTGCTGATTTTGAGTTATTACATATTTCATGTGGTCGATACCAAAGGATAGATGAAATCTGCTCGTAAAAAAGTAACCTATATGCAAATTGTATTGCGGAATGGAAGCCTTTTCTGGATTAAAATACACTCCGAAACTAAATGGCGAAGGATTGTCGTGAGCCGCAAGGTTAAAAAATGTGAGGTCGTATTGTGGCCCATGAAAATGGATGGTACTCTTGGTAAACCAGCTTCGGTTATATCCCCAAGAAATATAAAACAATCCTTTATTGCTGCTTTCCAATTTCCACTTCTCGCGTTTTAAGGTTCTAAGCGAATCCTTTTGTGCCTGAACTTTTGTTGTGAGCAGAAAACTAAAAGCAAAGCAAAAGGCTACTGTTTTGGAGAAACTCATGACTGGAGAATGTGGAAGCAATTATTAAAGCGGACAAAATTACTTAAAATGCAGACGGGCTGAGCCGCTTTCTTAGCGAAAGAAAATGGACTATAAATTTATTTGCAATCTTTAATCGGCCAAAGAAATAAAATATACTTTTGAAGCACTATTAACCCTTAAACTTCAAAAAATGACAACAGAAAACATTGTTTTAATGAGAAACTCCCGCGAATCCCTCACTGGGAAATGGGGTTTGGCTATTTGCGGCATGGTACTGTATGCCCTTGTGATAATTGCAATACAAGTGGCCTCCCGCTTTTTTCCTTTTGCAGGAATTATATCGCTTTTTATTTCGGGACCTTTTGCAGTAGGGATTGCAAGGTTTTCGCTTTCCTTATCGAGAAAAGAAGATGCCAATGTGGAACAGATATTTAGCGGTTTCAATAATTATGTAACAAATTTGGTGGCCTACCTCCTTTTGGTTGTTTTCATTATTTTGTGGTTGCTCTTGCTTATTGTTCCCGGAATCATAGCTAGCCTTTCATACGCATTAACCTTTTATATACTTGCCGATGACAATTCCATAAAACCAATGGATGCCTTAAACAGAAGCAAAAAAATGATGGATGGCCATAAAATGAAACTGTTCAGATTGGGATTACGCTTATTTGGCTTAGCCTTACTCTGCATTCTTACCCTCGGTATAGCCTATCTTTGGTTCATGCCTTATGCAAGTGTAGTGATGGCAAATTTTTACGATGATGTAAAAAACCAAAACTTAAACACTGAAAATGCCGAAAATCCGATTTTAGCTTAGTTCATTAGTAATAGGCTTTAAATGAGGGCGTGGCTTGTAGCTACGCCCTCTTTATTTTATTCTTACATAAAAACTTTCCTTCCCCCTTTAAACCATCTTAAACTTATTGGCATCTTACACCCAAATTTTAGACAATGAAATTAAATAAAAACCTTGCCGTGTCCGAGTCCGGTTTCATCTTCAATCCCTCCACAGGCGATAGTTTTTCCGTAAACGAAATTGGTGCCGAAATACTCACTTTGCTCAAAGCCGATAAATCACCCGAAGAAATAGCTATTAAGCTGATGGAAAAGTATGATGTAGAAAAACCCATTTTGGAAAAGGACGTTGATGACTTTTTAATGCTGCTCCGGGATAACAGCATGATGCAGAAATAGATTTTAGTATTGAGATATGAGAATTGAGATGGGTGACTTGCGACTTGAGATGCGAAGCCAATTGTCAATTATCAACTGTCAATTATCAATTAAACAAAGATGACAACCAAACGAAAGATAACCATCGGCGTAACCGGACTAAATGCCGTGGATAGCCCGGGGCCGGGAGTAGCGGTAATTAGAGGAATCCGTGATTGCGAAGATTTCGATGTACGGATAATCGGACTTAGTTACGAAAGCCTCGAACCCGGAATATATATGCCGGGCGTATGCGATAAAGTATATCAAATCCCCTACCCATCAGCAGGAGCCGATGCACTTTACGGCAGGTTGGCCTACATCAACGAGCAGGAAAAGATGGATGTGATAGTGCCCAATTTCGATGCCGAACTCTATAACTTTATCCGTATTGGCGATAGCCTGCGAGCCATTGGCATCCAAACCTTTCTTCCCAGCCACGAAATGTTCGATGCCCGCGATAAAATCAACCTTACCACCTTCGGACAAAAGCATGGCCTCTTTGTGCCGCGAGACAGGGTTATTTATTCCATTGCCGAACTCCCTTCCGTAGCCGCCGAATTGGGCTATCCCTTAGTAGTAAAAGGTAAATTTTACGAAGCCGTTGTGGCCAATACCTTAGAGCAAGCCCAAAAAGCCTTTCATAAACTCAGTGCAAAATGGGGGACTCCCATCATTGTGCAGGAATTCATTAACGGTACCGAACTAAATATTGCCGCCCTTGGCGATGGCAAGGGCAATGCCATCAGCATTATCCCCATGCGGAAATTAGTAATCACCGATAAAGGAAAAGCCTGGGCAGGCATCACCCTCGAAGACGACAAACTCATTGAACTCGCCAAAAAATTCGTTGCCGCAACCCATTGGCGTGGCGGTTTCGAAATCGAAATAATGATGAGCATGGATGGCAAGCCCTATATAATGGAAGTTAACCCCCGCTTTCCGGCCTGGATTTACCTCACCGTTGGGGCAGGACAAAACCAACCCGCCGCCTTAGTTAAAATGGCTTTGGGTGAAGATGTCCAACCCTACGAAGGCTACGAAACCGGAAAAATGTTCATCCGCTACTCTTGGGACTTAATCACCAACATCGCCGACTTCCAGCAAGTCTCAGCCTTTGGCGAATACCCGGCAAAAATTAATAATTGATAATGAATAATGAATAATTGACAACGGCGAAGCCCTCTTGTCTTCCTTTAAAAAAGAAAACTCTTGTACAAAATTTGCTAAAGCATTACATCTAACGTCTAACATCTATTGTCTAATATCTAATATCCAACATCTCACGTCCCAAGTCTCCCATCCCAAGTCTAACATCTAATATCTAAAGTCCAATGTCCAATACAAAACTCCGCTACGAACGCCCCTTTCTTAAAAAAATGAATGCAGGGCTCATGAATAAATTCGGCACCAAAACCGAATACGCACCCCTTACCCACATCGACGGCGTATCCGTAAAAGAAATGATAGCCCAATACGGATCACCCT
>CANJNG010000122.1 GCA_947475205.1 Bacteroidota bacterium | reverse complement strand
CGAAAAGTGTTATGTTTGCCATCGGAGAATTGGGTGTGGTTATGCAACTCAAAGGTATTTTGAGATACTTATTCCCGATTCTCCTATTTTAATCGTTTAGGACGCTATTGTTACTGTATCATTAAATATATGCGTATTAATACAGTAATGTTAGAGATTATGGTTGTATAATTAAAAGAACACATAAAAGTAAAAGTGTAACATATAATAAATGTTATGGTATAACAACGCTATAACAAATAAATCATATTTTTGTACTCAAAATTAAATAAAATGCACCACAAAACCAAAATTCAATGGCCAGTAATCCTTGTCTTTAATGAAAAGACTGGAATTTATACTGCCCTCCTAAAGGGGATGGAAGGTGTTATCGCACAAGGAAATTCCCCTGAAAATGCCATTTCTGAACTTACAATTTCATTGCAGGTAATGGTTAAACAATTGTCATTAGATGATTCATTAGACGATGGTTCAGATGCCTTGTGTCAAATAGATGGCATAAAAAAGCAAGAGAGTAACTTATTTCTTGAAATGGCGTAAGTTGACATTAAACTATCAATATATCATAAGACCATGAAGCGAAAACTTTTTTTAGATTATTTGAAATCAAAGGGCTGTAATCCTTATGGATATGATATGGGTAGGACATTATACAAAAACGACACTTTAAGCAAACGAAAAGTATGTGGAATACCTGACTACGAAGATTTTGAAGGTTCTTTTATTCATTGGGCTTGTGTAACATTATTAGTTGAGACTCCAAGTGAATTTTTGGATTTAGGTAAAATGCTTGACCATATTACAGGTGAAGCCGAAAAAAGACATGGCCATAGTATTACCATTTCACCTGATTCCCTGCACGACACCATGGATGGGTTTGGAGATTTCCCTAATAATTAGGCTACATCTTCCTAAGTTTCTTACCGCTTTGCTCCATAATATCAAGCATAGCGTTTGTCCATAGGTTTCTTGCTCCACTGCCACCTGGATGGCCGTAAAAACGGGCTAAATATTCTGTATTGCCTGTTTGCTCATTGAATACCACAACCCAAGCAGCGGCTTTTTCCTTTCCAATATCACAGCTTTCAACCATAAATAGTAAGCCATAACCTGCTCCGTGGCCTGCATATTCCTTAACTGTTTTCTTTACAGTTTCTTCGCCAAATTTCCATTCTTGCTCTGCTTCTAATTTCTTAACATCCACTTCGGAATTTCGTTCTGCTGAAATGTTAATTTTCGGAGTAACCTTCTTCTTGTAAAATTTAGATAGATTAAACTTATCAGGCTCGTTTAATACAAGCGAATTCCCCTCTAAGAATGCTTCGGATTTCAATCGAGCAAGGTCGCCATATTTTCCCGAACCGATAAAACGCACAAGCGAATAATCCATACCATACCAAGTAAGAGCGTTTATATTATCGTAAACAAATCCGTTTTGAATAGAGGATTCACCTCCTTTGCCTGATTTAGAAAATGTTTCCTGAGTGCCATTCTCGAAAACGATTTGCTGCACATCCGATTTTTTCATAGAGTAAACCGGCCCATCTAAATTGGTGGTTTTCTTGTACTTTATTGCATCATCACTTATTTCAATGACTTTGCAAAAAAAGACAGAACCTCCGCCTGTCTTCATAATCATTCGGTCTTGGGCAAAAGCGTTCGTGGCTGAAGCGATTATACAAATGAATATTGGGAATAAACTGTTTTTCATTTCAGGTATATTTTGTGTTATGTACTTGCCTTAAAAGAACTGTGGACTGACTTAATATTAGTCAACCAATTTAAAAGCAGCTTTTACTTCCTGATAATTTGACCAATTCAGATTAGGATATTCCAATTTTTGAGAAGCAGAAATAACTACAATCTTGAACATTAATACTGGCAGATTAGCCTGAGAAAAGTCTGAATATGTTAAGGCGATTGTAACTTGTCCTACTGAATGATTAGCTCTAAAATTATAGGAACTTTGGCTATTTATGTAATATGTGAATGGTAATTGGTCCCATGAACTTCCATCATCTCCGTAATACACTAAAACAGCTCCTTTATCTATTATCTCTTGAGTAATGGGGCTATACATAGCTACAGTGTAGTATGTCCCATTGTCAAACGCCCATTGGTTAGCAGAAACTGTAACTGTAGCACCATTCACATTAGCATTTCCATTTGTGCCGTTCGTACCATTAGTGCCATCAGCCCCTTTGTCGCCTTTTGGCCCGATTGCTCCATCTTTAGCACATCCGTAGAATAACATACCTCCCAATAGGGTCAGTATGAACATAAGTTTTTGTTTGTTTTGTTTCATTTTGTTTTAAAATTTTTGACAATAGTATTTCCTTTTTAGTTACGAAACTTAACTGTCAGTTACATATACATAACTAAAGGTTTCAATGCTTTGTTTTTCAATGCAATAAAATTGCGGTTATGGAAATCAATGAAAAACTTAGGCTAATTAGGCTATCCAAATCACTTTCACAGGAAAATGTAGCCGACCTATTGAAAATATCTCATGTGGCTTATGGAAAGATTGAAACCGCAAAAACTGATGTAGGATTAAAGCGGTTAAAACAAATTTGCAGTGTACTTGGAATGACATTGAAAGATTTAGCGATGTATGGCGAACCTAATGAGATTTCAATAGAAACTCAAAGTCTGATTTCAGAATTAAAGGAACAATCAACTGGGTGGAAATCATTAGCCGCCGAACGACAAACCGAACTCACCCGGCTTCGGCAGGAATTTGAGGACTACAAAAAACTCCACCCATCTATCTCAACTAAGAAAGTAAAGTAGTAACTCGATTGTGGTACAGTTTTGGCTGAAGTGGGTAACTCAAAAATCCCCACCCATTGCCAATTCCGCACAAACTATTGCAAGCCGATTTAGGGCGGGGATTTAAGGTTAGCAACGCCATATTAGAGCAATCGCATTATAAGCCCACCACGCTTATAATAGGCGTATTTCTCCCAAATACCAAAGTGGAGTATTCCGAATTTGGCAATACCAAAACACCGCTAAATCAATACGCATCGGCCTTTATGAATCTTGTTTCGGGCAATTGTGAAACCCCGCCTAAGATAAGCCGCAAAATGGCCAATTGGTGTTGCGAATCAAAGGCAACCTTTGCCGACTTGGTGCTAAATGTGCAACCTGATAACTTAGGCAACGAATTTTACTCCACCGATTATTTGGGCTATGCAAAAAATACGCTCAATTTGTTTAGTGGTCAAACGGTTAAGCATAAGTCAATGGCTTCGCCCTTGCAACGCCTCGAAACCATTGCTGAAACGGGTGAAGTGGATTGGAATACCCAAAACATAATCAGCTACCTAAAAACCCAGCCCACCATCCAAACCATTCACTTCACCCGATTGCCAATTGGAGTTTGGGCAAACCATTGGCAGCAAATTACAGATAAATAGAACTTTAGGGAGCATTTACTGTATCATTCAGCATATATTTAATGATACAGTAAAAGGTATTTTAATACAGTTGTTTTAGGTGTGTATTTTTGCGGTGTAAATCAAAGAAATTGAATAGCGTACAGGATATTGAAATGCCGCCACCGCCGCCACCCAAAAAGGATGGTAAGAAAAGCAAACTTCACAACTACCCTCTTATTCCGTTTTCGCCCGAAGGAAACAAGAAAATTCTCTTTGAATTAGTTGATTTAGTACAACTTGAACTGTGGATGAGTAAGCCACAGGAATCGGTTTCTATATCCGATGTAATGAAGGTATTCGTTCCTTACATGACAGATGAATACCCAACACAGTTTTGGCGGTATTTAGTGATTGGGCAAAATGCGTTAATACACTTCTCCAAACCCAAAATTTACAAAAAGTACAAATTCAATTTGCAGAAAAAGGATAATTCAGGCGATTGTTCTTTTCGGGATTTAATGGCTTTTTTAGTATGGGAATGCGTTAAGATTAGCCTTGTCTATAACCCAAAAATCGAAAAAAGATTACACGCAAAAATGAGAGTTATACAACTCATTTACAACAAAATTAATGAGTTTGAATTAATGGTTACACTACCTGAAAACAAACAGATATTCGGGTACTATGCAAAAACTGCTTTATCGGGATATTTGACGTTAGCATTTTGCCCAAAACTTTCAAAAACCCTAATTACCGATAACGAAGATTTTTTTGAATTTGCCAAGGGTTCAACCGTAGGCTTTCAATAACAAATCCCGTCCAAAATTGAACGGGATTTGAAATGGTATTGAGCAAAGCTCTAAACCGTAGCACCATAGACACTGCAAAAATACGCTATTTTTTCCGTACTGAAAAATCTACTCATTTTTTATGTACTGAAAAATGTGCCACTTTTTTCCGTACTGAAATTTTGTGGGTATTTATCAGTAGCACAAAAACTGGCTATGTGCCTGAAAACCCAAACATTTGCATTCTGAAAATTGGGCAAGTGGTGGTAACGGCAAATCATAGCATCATAGACAAGTGCAGATACGGGTTCAAATCCCGTCTTGTCCACTTTCATAGGCACACACAATGAATCTAACTACCCTTTCCAACAAATATAACACCAAGGAAAAATGCCTCGACCGAATTGAGGAAATTCGATGGGGCGGCCATCCGTGTTGCAACAATTGTGGAAACCTCGTAGTATATCGTAGAAAGAACAAACACCTTTGGCATTGCAACAAGTGTAACAAAGATTCATCGCCCTTGCAGGGAACTATTTTCGAGGCAAGCAAAATGCCTCTGCCCAAATGGTTTCAACTCATTTCGCTGATGCTGAATGCGAAAAAGGGTATTTCATCCACTCAAATTTCCCGTGATATTGGCGTTACTTACAAATCGGCGTGGTATTCAGCTATGCGGGTTAGGTGTGCAATGCTTGATTGGGGTGAAAAGTTGGAAGGCATTGTGGAGATGGATGAAACTTATGTGGGCGGCAAACCCCGCAAACGGGGCGGTATTGCTACTGGTGATATTCATACAGCCGCCCCACCCGATAATGTGGCCTCGCTGTCTAATGTATTTGACCGTAACGAAATGGTAAAAGATAGAGTAACAGGAAAGGTTTCAAAGCGTGGGCGTGGCACTGATAAACTTTCGGTGGTGGGAATTGTGGAACGCAAAGGTCGGGTAGTGGCTAAGGTGATGTCAACTATCAACTCGGAGAATCTTTTGCGGATGCTGAAGCAGAATGTGGATATTACCGAATCTACGCTAATGACGGATGATTTGGCGGCCTACAACAAAATGGATGAGATTATTGAACGCTTCGTTATCAACCATTCCAAGAAAATATATGCGAATAGCACAATTCACACCAATAACATTGAGGGCTTTTGGTCAATAATCAAAAACGGACTTCGGGGGCAATACCACGTTTTGAGCAAGAAATATTTGCCGTTTTACCTTGCTGAATTCTGTTACCGTTTCAATCGCCGAAAAATGGAAGGCGAGGAAGCCTTTGACGAAACTGTGGAAAATGCAGTCGTCAGTGAAAAGGAGCTGCTGCACTACAAACCGACAAGGGATGTTAAACGCATTGTCTATCCTCGTAAACCGAAAAAAGCCAACACTCCAAGATGTAGGGCAGACAGTGTGGGAGTATCTGGACGACCCGCCACCGCCAAAACACAAGCAAAAGGCTGCAAAACCAAAACCGCCCCCATCGCACGAATTCAAAAAGTCAAAAAGAAAAACTTGGGAAGACCCAAAAAGTCAAAAGACTAATCCCGACTGGAAACAGTTGGAACTCAATTTCGGGTAAACATTTTCTTACGGTGTTTTTTTTAGTTGGTCTTTCACCGACCTGAATTTCCGTTGGCCATATCTTGAATTATACTCCCGCTAATTAGCCACAATGTTTTTTTTTCTGGTAGCGGTTTTAAAATCTTTCTTAATTTCGCCAACCTGTCCTGAAATAATACGAATTTTTAGTTTTGAAAATGGGTTACTGTATTAAAAGGGATAGGTGCGTTTAGCCTTAACGATAACGTGGCTACGAATCGCCGAACCGACCGTCTTGACCTCACCGTTCAGCTTACTAGAAACTTTTTGCTTATTGCTGCCGACCACATTGGCTTACCCGATCAGTTTAACGATTTCTACAATCCGCAACTGTTGCCCCTAAGCCATACAAGCAACAGTGGACAGGGCATTTTGGTAAACGGTACGGTATTGGCCGGGCAAATTTTGGAAGTGTCGCCCGTCCCCGATTTTGTACCTACTCTCGACACTGAAATTACGATTACAAACGTTGTGGGTTCTACTGTGCCGCTGGTGTTTTTCTTCGAAAATCTGCCTACAATGCCTCCCGCCCCCGGTGTTGGCATTACCCTAAACCCCGGCGAATCGCGGACGGTAACTTTGGCTGAATTAGGCTTTAATGGCTCAAACGGGTTGCTTATCTATAATTCGGGAACTTCGAATGCTGATTACCAAATAGAGATTTAGTAGCGGAATCCTGATTTTTGAAGGAGTAAAGCATGACAGGCTGATGGCTTGTTGGGCTTTGCTCCTTTTTTGTTGGGGAAATTTTTTGAGTGGAGGATACTTGAAGGGAGGGAAATGGAGTATGTTTTTGGAGGGAAAGGAAAAATCACTTAAAATAAAACTATGGTTGCTAAAAAAGATACTGAGTTCACAATGCCTAGGTCATCGTTTTCTGCGAATTCGTTTTTTCACCACTTCCCAGTTTTCATATTTCATCTCTCCGGCCTTGTCGGCTTTGAGTCTTTTATCCAACTCGCTTTTTTGGGTTGAAGTAAGTTCAATGTTGGCCTTATTAATACTGTCCCAGATTTTCTCAACAAGCAGTATTTTTTCTGGGTCGCTTAATTTCTCAATAGCTGCTAAGTTAGTCACTCTTGTTTCTTTATAAAGTTAAACAAATTGTTTCCTTGTTCATTCTCAATTCCTCTCCCCTACTTCATCACTATCCTACCCAACTTCTGAAAAGCAATTTCCTTTTGTCCGGTTTCGATATTGCGGATTTGCTCCATTAGTTTTATCGAAAGGTCTTGTAGTTCCTCTATTCGGTGGCTCATTGTTTGGCTTTGCAGGGTTAGCTCACTAAATTCATCGGGATGCGTTTCGGCATTGGTAAGTTCAAGCCGATGAAGTATTTCGTTTAATTGCTTTTGCAATCGTTCTTCCTCTTCGTAAGCAGGTTTTAGCTGCTCCTGAAAGGTATGTTTCAGTTTCATCAAATGCTGCTGCCGCAACGAGTTAATAGCCTTGTAAATTGATTCAGCCAACACATCTTCCTCCGAAGCAGTGAGGATATGATATTTATCTTCCCAATTATGACTCAGAATATAGGGGTCGGAAAGCAGCGTAGCCGCAGTAGTGTTTATTTCGGCTTCGGGGTGGCGGATAAAGAAATTGGTGTCGGGAATATAGCCCTGTTCCAATTCAGTTTTCACCATATCCAAAATCTTATGAAATAGCACATTCTCAAACTCAATTTTACTCTCCGAAAGTTCGGCCACAATCACTTCTGCAGCCGGAACGTGGATAGTAATTTCATTTCCTTCCTCATCGGTTTGCTGCAAATACAGGGCTTTGTTGCCAAACTTCATTAGCTTTTCAATAATGCCTTTTTCCTGATAATCGGCAGAATAAACGGTAGGTTTTGCATCATCACCCGATGGCGGGTCGAAGAGATTATCGGGTGGCGGAACAAATCCATCCGGTGAGGATTGGCGAACCTGTTCTACAGGAGCCATATTACCTTCCCGGCTATCCTTTTCCCTTTTCCGCATCCGCAGTTTGTTCATTTCCGACAGCAAAATCTGCTCGCTGATGTCCATTTGTCTGCTGGTTTCCTTCAAAAAAACCGAACGCATTATCGGGTCGGGAATCAAGGCTACCGAACCTACTATTTCGTGAATAAGTCCCGATTTCTTGATAGGGTCGCCTTGAGTTTCATCTAAAAGAATGGACGTTTTAAAGGCAATGAAATCCTTGGCGTTCTTCTTAATAAAATCCTGAAATTCGGTGGTGCTTACCTTGCGGGAATAGCTGTCGGGGTCGTCGCCATCTGGAAAGAGAAGCACCTTCACATTCATTCCCTCTTCTAAAATCAAATCAATCCCCCGGAAACTGGCCTTTATTCCGGCAGCATCGCCATCATAGAGAATGGTAATGTTGGGAGTGTAGCGTTTCACGAGGCGGATTTGCTCCACCGTAAGCGATGTGCCGCTGCTGGCCACCACGTTTTCAACCCCCGCAATATGCATCGCCACTACATCAATATACCCCTCCACCAAATAGCAGAGGTTTTCTTTCACAATGGCATTCTTGCCTTGGAAAATACCATAAAGCACCTTGCTTTTGTTGTAGATATCCGATTCGGGTGAGTTAACATATTTCGCCACTTTTTTATCGGTGCGAAGCGTTCGTCCACCAAAGGCAATTGCCCTGCCTGATATATTGTGAATCGGGAATAACACCCTTCCGGCAAAGCGGTCGCCGACACCGTTTTCGTTTTCGTAGCAAAGTCCGGTCTTTACTAAATATTCTTGCTTGTATCCAGCTTCGGTGGCAGCGTTTAAAAGGGCTTTCCGGTCTTCGGGACTATAGCCTAACTGAAACTTTTCGATAATGTTATCGGGGAAACCACGTTCTTTAAAATAACTCAGACCAATTGCCTTTCCTTCATCAGTTTCGAGCAAAGTCTTAGTAAAGAACTTTCGTGCAAAATCACTCACCAACATCAAACTTTCCCGCTCGTTTCCTTCTTGAATCTGCTGAGCAGTGAGTTCTTTTTCTACAATCTCAATACTATACTTTTTAGCCAGCCACCGCAAGGCATCGGCATAGACCAAATGCTCATGTTCCATTAAAAACGAGACGGCATTCCCGCCTTTTCCGCAACCGAAACACTTATATATTCCCTTAGCTGCCGAAACGGTAAATGATGGTGATTTCTCGTTGTGAAACGGACACAGCCCCATATAATTTACACCTCGCTTTTTCAGATGCACAAAATCGCCCACCACTTCCTCTACCCTTGCGGCATCGAATATTTTTTCTACGGTGGCTTTGTCAATCACTATTACAACGGAATATTGCCATGCTTCTTTCTAGGAAGTTTAGCCACTTTGTTTTTCAGCATTTCAAACGCCTTGATTAATTTTTCACGGGTTTGCGATGGAATTATTACCTCATCAATATAGCCTCGTTCGGCAGCGAGGTATGGATTTGCAAACTTCTCCAGGTATTCTTTTTCTTTCTCAATAAGCTTTCCGGCTGGGTCGGCAGCTTCCGATATTTCCTTTTTGAAGATAATTTCGGCAGCACCTTTTGCTCCCATCACCGCTATTTCAGCGGTAGGCCAGGCGTAATTCATATCGGCACCAATGTGCTTGGAATTCATTACATCATACGCTCCGCCATAAGCCTTCCGAGTAATAACTGTGATACGCGGCACAGTGGCTTCGCAAAAAGCGAAGAGCAATTTAGCCCCGTTAGAAATTATTCCATTCCACTCCTGGTCGGTTCCCGGCAAAAAGCCCGGAACATCTTCAAACACCAACAGGGGAATATTGAAGCAATCGCAAAAGCGAACAAAGCGGCCGGCTTTGGTGCTGCTGTGAATATCTAATACTCCCGCCAAAAATGCCGGTTGGTTAGCAACTATTCCAATTGACTTTCCACCCAATCGGGCAAATCCCACCACAATGTTTTCGGCAAAAAGTTTATGCACCTCAAAGAACGATTTATCGTCCACCACCTGTTCTATTACATCCTTTATATCGTAAGGCTGATTCGGGTTATCAGGAATTAAGGTATCTAATGCCGGGCGAAGTTCGTTGGTCGGTTCGTAAAGAATTGCAGGTGCATCTTCTTCACAATTCTGAGGAACGTAACTTAAAAGCCTTTTAATATTGGTTAAACATTCCAAGCCATTTGCACTGGCAAAATGCGTAACTCCCGACTTAGAGGCGTGGGTAATTGCCCCGCCCAACTCCTCACTGGTTACCTGTTCGTGGGTTACGGTTTTCACCACGTTTGGTCCCGTAACGAACATATAGGAGGTTTTCTCCACCATAAAAATGAAATCTGTGAGAGCCGGGCTATACACTGCACCACCCGCACAGGGTCCCATTATGGCCGAAATTTGTGGAATAACGCCACTGGCCATAGTGTTTCTATAAAATATATCGGCATAGCCGCCAAGTGATACCACTCCTTCCTGAATCCTAGCCCCGCCACTATCGTTAATACCAATAACAGGAGCTCCGTTTTGCATGGCTAAATCCATCACCCGGCAAATCTTTTGTGCATGTGCTTCGGCCAATGAACCACCAAAAACGGTGAAATCCTGAGCAAAAACATATACCAAACGACCATTAATTTTACCGTATCCGGTTACAACGCCATCGCCCAGATATTTTTCGTTTTCCAAACCAAAATCGCTGCTTCGGTGGGTAACAAACATCCCAAGTTCTTCAAAGCTACCTTCATCGAGCAGAAAGTGAATTCGTTCCCGAGCAGTAAGTTTTCCTTTTTTATGTTGCGATTCTATGCGGGCTTTGCCGCCACCTTCGTGGGCTTTGGCAGTTTTGGCTACGAGCGTATTAAATTTTGGATTCACTGTATTTTAATTGCGACAAAGATAGATGCAGATGTAAATCAAATGTTACAAGCCACTAAGTCTATGGCATTCCTTTTGAAAAAATAAAACTTCGTATTGTTGGAATGTTAATAAGGGTTTTTAGGAGTGAACAGGAATTGCTTAACCCAGTAAGAATGCCGAAAACGTTGAGTTTGTTTTCCAATCTTAATTTGTATCACGAAATAAATACTCTTAATCAAAAATTAAAGTAAACAGGAAAATGTATGACGGTGAAAATTTGTTTTATCGGACTGAAAAACGAAATATATTTGCTCGCTGATTGAATAGAACAATCAGTGTTTTCATAGGGTTTGAGGCTCTGGTGTAATAACCAGAGCCTTTTTTATTTTGTTGATTTTTTCTCAGAAAATTAGAAAGTATCCTGAAATAATATGTGGTAAGGATAAATCTGAATGTCCTTTTAATCTTTCATTGCCTCTTCTTTCAATTTCTCTGGAAAAATTGGAACAACCCCGGCTTCTTCGCACACCATTCCACCGGCTAAATTGGAGATAAAAGCTATAAACGAAGCATCCATTTGGGCTGCTAATGCCAGCGAGGCCACAGCAATTACCGTGTCGCCGGCACCCGAAACATCAGCTATTTTTCGGAAATGAGCAGGCAATACACCGCTTTGAGTTTGAGTTTGAAAATATACACCCTTTTCCGAAAGGGTGATTAAATACAGTTTGGCATTTAAATTTTCTGTAAGCTGAGCTAAACAACTTTTTACAGCACTTTCTGATTTTTCTTTTCCTAAAAATCCTGTTGCCTCAGTTAACTCTTTAAAGTTGGGTTTGAACAAACTTACGCCCGAATAGGCAAAGAAGTTGCGGTATTTGGGATCTACCGCAACCGGAATGTCAGCTGCGTTGCATTGCTTAACCACTTCCGTTATCAACTCTTTATAAATGCTGCCTTTGTCGTAATCTTCAAATATTACAACGGTAGGATTAAAAGATTT
>CANJNG010000121.1 GCA_947475205.1 Bacteroidota bacterium | reverse complement strand
TGGCCTTCTGTCCACCGTCCTTGCAAACCATTGTCAATACTACGTTTCACTGTCTTTGTCGTGTCGGGTTGTGCGGTTGGGTATTTTTTATTTTCAGAAGGGAGGGAGATTTTTTTTAATTCAATTTTGTCTGGGTGGGAAAGGTGGAAGCTCTTTTGCAAGCTTTGGTCTGTGCGTTGGCTTGTGCGGCTTGCAAATGTGCTTACACCTGTGCGTTGGCTTTTCATCTTGCTACTATTTCTTCGTTTATTGAATCGTATTTATATTTCACTATGTCACCCGAAATAATTAGGTGAATTGCTTGGTCAATTATTCCAACTGGTGCAATAAACCATTCTCTTGGTGTATGTCTGTTGCCGACTTTGTCGAACACATCAATGTTTAAGCATGAATTACCAAAGAAATTATGAATTAGTTGTTCAAATTTTTGAGGATTCATATTGTAGCATTTGTATGTCATTACTATTCGAATGTCAGCCATTAAATAAGTCGGCTGTTGGCTTGCATTTTTTACTCTCTCCTCTACATTTGTAGTTGAAAAGCCAATCTTGAATAGGTTTTGGATTTCCTTTATTTCTTGCTTGTCACTTTTTGATTTTAGAATGTAGATGTAACCTGCTTCTTCGTCATGCTCTGTTATGTTGCTGAACGTTTCTAAAAAGCTCTCATTCACTTCATCAACATTTTCTGAAATAGCTTTTCCATTTGCTAAAAGTGCTTTGTATAGTGAACGAAACAACATATTAGATTCAGTTCCATTTTCAAAAAGCACTCTTGTCCGACCGTCCTTTCTTTCTCTGCTACCACTTTTATATTCTTGAACTTCTTTCTTTTCATCAACTCTTTCTAAATACAACAAAATGCCATTGTGAACATAAAAATCACCTACTCTCAAATTTTCTTCTTTGAAAGTAACTAATCTACGTTTACCATTTTTCAAATCCCTTTGCACATCTTTAAATTGCTGTTCGTATTTGTTGAAGTCTTTACATGGTTTTCGTCTGGCTACAAAGTCAGAACTTGCTCTTTCATCAATTTTCTTGATGTGTTTAAACTCAAATAATCCTTCCGAATCATCTTCTAAAAGTCCTAAATCATCATCATTAAAAATATCATCAAACGACTGGATGATTTTTATTTCAAAATTGAGCAAGCCGAATTTATCATGTGATTTCAGTTGTTCGATTTTAGTAGGATTTTCTCTTAGTGATTTTAGTCTTGCAAACAATTGATGTTCCTGAATACCTCCACCTTGTTCAGGTTCTCTGTTATTTTTTTCATAGAAGTCATTTATTTCTTGAAATGATGCAACAAGCCTTTCATCTTCATTTCTTGCAGGCGAAGATGTCGGCTTAATATTCAATAAGCCCAATGGGTCGTCCTCAAAAATATTTTTAAGTATTTTATCCTTGTCCATTGTTCGTTTTTCGTTTTTGTTCTTTCAAAAAGATAATTGCTTCTGCCATTCTTCGTTCCAAAGGGTCAGTTGAATTAAGACTTGGCTCTCGTTTAAAAGTGTTTGCAAAGGCTTTTATTTTATCCCAAAGTAATGCTGCTTCTTCCAAGGTCATTGTAATTCGTGTTGCTTCAATAACATCTTGAATTACTTTCAATACTTTTGGAGTTACATCTTTTGATAAAATTTCAAATGCTTTTTGAAACGGATTAATTCTGTCAATCAAATCAATATGTAAATCGTCAATGTTTACAAACTGTCCAGCCATTCTAATAAATCTCTTGTCTGCTTGTGTGTCGTCATTGTTGCCTGTTGGCATGGTTACATTTAATTTACTGAAAGAACTTGCTTCGTCTGCTGTTAAGTCGGGATATACAGTTTGAACAATTTTTGGTATTAACTCTTTTTCAATTATCTGATTTGGATTTGCTTCTGCAATTGCTTTTTTAATTCCTTCATCTTCACGAATTGCCTTTTTGATAGTGGCTACATCAATCATCAAATTATTTTTTACTACCGAATCTAAAACCACATATTGCCTAACTTCTTCTACTTGTTCTTCGGAGAGTTCGGGGTATTTTTTAGCAATAATATTTGGAATTAAAACCTTGTTTATTACTTCGGGGTCAATTGTTCCGGGCAAGGCTTTCAACATGGTATCATTTTGCAGAATTGTTGCTTTCAAATCATTTAAGTCCGATTCAATAATTTCTTTCGTGCGTTGAGAACTTGGCTTTTTTAAACCGTGAACTTTTATTTCTCCTTCCTCTGCTTTATCATCATCAGAAACCTTTGGTTTGAATTTAAAATTTGGTGCAAGCACTTGTTCCATTAGCAAGGATGCGGTGATTGCTTTCAGCATATTATTTACTGATAATCTAACTAAATCATCTGCTGCATCTGGTTGAGCAATTAAATTTGTAAACTGTGCATGTGTTTTATTGTTGCTATCTCTTGTGCATCGTCCAATGATTTGAATTATTTCTGTTAGTGAACCTCTATAACCTATTGTTAAGGCATGTTCACAGAAAGGCCAGTCAAAACCTTCTTTCGCCATACCTAAAGCTATTATCAAATCCATGTCGTCAACGGTTTTGATATTTCTTAAGTAGGTTTGAATTATATCACGGTTTACATAGTCGGTAACTAAATCAGCAACTTTTAAAATTTTACCATCTTTATTTCTTTTAACATAAATAACACCTGTTGCTGAATCTACTTTTTGAACTTCACCAATGGCACTAATAATTAAATCAACCTCTTTGTATTTATCTTTAGTTGATTCTCCTGCATTTACGTTTGGAATATGCAAGATTGTTTTCTTGTCGGTGTCTAATATTTCAAGAATGGCAGAAGTGTATTTCCCTTGATAAAAGTGATAGCCAATGCCTAATGATTTTAAATAAGTGTATCCGTTAAGCTGCTGATAATAATTATAAGTTACTTTGGTAAACTTAGCTTCGTCTTGTGGCACTAATACTGGAACAGTATCACCTCTGAAATATGAACCTGTCATTGCCATAATGTGAACCGTTGACTTAGCCATTAAACTACGCAATAGTTCACCCAAACGGCTGTCACCATCAGCTGAAACATGGTGAAACTCATCAATTGCCAGAAGAATATTGTCAAATTTTGATTCGTCCAATTCTTCAAATGCAAAACGAAGTGTGGCATGTGTGCAAATCAATATCTTTTCATCATTTTCTAAAAAGTTCTTGAATGCTTGAACTTTGCTTTTGCTTCCGTCCATTCCTGGAGTGCAAAGGTTGTATTCATCGTTTGGCTCCCAATCGGCAAAGAATCCAAACTCTTTTAATTTGGTTGTGCCAAACGAACCGCCAATAGATTTTTCGGGAACAGCAACAATTACTTTTTTTAATCCTTGATGCACCAATTTGTCTAAAGCAATAAACATTAAGGCACGGCTCTTACCTGAAGCTGGTGGTGCTTTCAATAAAAGATATTGTGCATCTCTTGCCTGATACACTTTTTCTTGCATTTCTCTCATTCCAAGAGCATTTAACTTGGAGCTTTGCCCTGTTTGGGCGTATGTTACGTTTACTATATCAGGCATTTTTCTTTTTTTTCGTTTTAACTTTTACTGGTTCAAAATTCAATTCACCGCTATTCTCTTTTTCTTCGGCTATCATTTGTTCGTAGAGTTTGAACAAATATTCTAACCGTTCTTCATCGCTTGTAAACGGTTTGCTTCGGTAGCAACGTTCTACAGCAAGGTCAAGTTGGTGGTGTGCTTCACGCAGTCCATCAGGCATTTTATCAGGGTCGTAAAGTTGAGCTAGTGTCTTTTCTGAATGATTCTCTCTTTCTCCTAAAACAGCATAAGCATGTCTTTCTAATTCTTGCTTTTGTTCCTGATTTATTTCTGGAAATGGAAATGTATTCCAAGATAGTGCCGATAAATATCGTATCCTACTGTCTAATTTGCCAGAAGTAAGTCGCAACCAGCAATTATGAATTTTTGAACTGATAATAGAAAATATGTAAAGTTCAGGGTCATAAATTGCAGCCGATGAACTTATAACTACTGAGTTATTGTCAGTGAACCCAATTGGAATATATTCTCTTCTTTCTGATGATACAATTGGAATAATGATTTGACGCTTTTTTGCTGTGTGAGTATACCTAAATTGGTGAGAACGATTTGCAATTCCTCTGGCAACATCACCACCATCAATTCTAAAAGCTCTTGTTTTTTCAATCTTTTCTTTTATTTCAGGAATTGATACGGCTAACTCTAAGTGTTCATTTGTAATCCAAAAACAATATTTATAAATGTCATTCAATAACTCATCAGCACCAATTGTTCTTTTTATTATAAGCTTGACTTGAGGATATTTATTTTCAATAAATGATTTAAAATCATCATCAAATCGTAAATTATTATTGTCATAAGGACTGTTACCCGTTATCATTTGGGGTAAATTAGATAGTAAATTCAATCTTTGTGAAATGATAACATCTCTTGCAGGTAGAATGTATGAATTAATATTTTCAACAGTATATTTATGAGAGCCACTGTAAATGGTTTTTTTATTCAAGGACTTATGGCCAATACCAATTATTGAAACTGAAACACCAGCGTTACTTTTGGCATTGTTTGACCATGGAAATGGGTGATATGCAAAACTAATTTCCAAATTTCTTGAATAAATAAGAGGCCATAGTTGACTAACTTGGGCTCCCTGATTGATTGAACTAGTTGTTACAAATGCAAACCTTGCTGAATTTAATTCTTTAGTAAAATTAGCTGCCAATAAAAACCAAGATGCTATATAATCAAGTTCTTTATAATTTTGAATGCCGTTAAACACAATTCCCATATCTTCTTTTTGCATTTTAGATTGAGATTTACCTCCTAAATATGGCGGATTTCCTAAAATGTAAATTTCATCATCAACCTTTTTTGGGCATACTTTTTCCCAATCTATTCTTGTAGCGTTGCCATGAGTAATGTGTCCACCTTCTTTCAAGGGAAGTGTTGGATTTCCTGTCCCAAATGCTTCCTTGAATTTCATATTCATTTGGTGCTGTGCCAACCACAATGAAAGTATGGCAACTTCATGAGCAAAATCGTCTAACTCAATGCCATAAAAATTCTCCAACTCAATTCTTGTAAACATAGTTGTTTGGTAAGAAGCAGCCAATGTCAACTGTGCTTTTGGAATCAACTCCAACTGATGAGGCTCAAATCCTGTTGCCACTTTTTGCAAGGTTTGAAGTTGTTGCAAAATTTTAATCTCCAACAAACGCAACTCCTTATATGCAATAATTAAAAAATTGCCGCTGCCGCAGGCAGGGTCAAATATTTTAATTTTACCGATTCTTTCAAGGAGCTTATTTAATCTTCTTGGGTCGTATTTAGCCGCTTCAAATTCTTCGTAAAGTTCCGTTAAAAAAAGTGGCTCAATCACTTTCATAATGTTTGGCACACTTGTATAGTGCATGCCTAAACCGCCACGATGTTCAGGAGAAATTACCGCCTGAATCATTGAACCAAAAATGTCAGGATTAATTTCACTCCAATCTAACTCACCACTTTCAATTACAACTTGTCTGCTTCGTCTTGTAAATATTGGTGCAGTATGAGGTCTGCTAAACAAGCCACCGTTAACATAAGGGAACGCTTCAAGATATGCAGGTAAGTTTTTTCGTTTAGGGTAATCGGTATTCATTACCACAAATAATTTGTCAAGATAGTCGTGTAAATCGCTACCATCTTGCTGTGTGTGGCTGCTTATGCCACTTGTAAACTGTCCTTTTGTAAATATATCAGTGTCTTCGGCAAAAAAGCAAAATAACACACGACTTAGAAAAACATTGAGATTATGAACTTGCTCTTGCGTTTTGGTCGGGTTGTCTTTCTTTATTTCGTCATACAACTTTGCCATGCGTTCTGCCGCTTTTACATCGGCAGGGTTTTCTGTTTGATGCTGTGCTTTTTCCATGCCAGCCCAAGGCAAAAAGAAATCAAAGTGTTTTGTTATATCAAGAATTGGAATATCTAAGGTGTCCTGTGTTTTAGTGTCAAAAGCAAAAAGGGTTTTGTAGTCGGTAATGATTATAAAACGTGGGCTGTGTTTATTGGCTCGGTCGTTTTTCTTTACAAGGTCAAAAAGAATTTGAGGATTTTCGTCAAATGCAGATTTAAAAAAAAGTTTTTTCTTCCAAGCAATTTCTCCTTCAATTTTAGAAAGATTCAATCCGCCTTTTTGTAGTCGAGTAATGGTGCTTTTAGGCGTGTCATAAGCCAATAGCAAATCGTAAATGAAAGTCTCCTTTTTGAATGACTTTATTAACTGCTGTAAATTATTTTCTATTTGGGCTATGTTCATTTATTTGCTCTCTTTTTCAATTCTTTTACTTTGTCGTAAAGGTATGTTTTTTAATAGGTTTTTGATTTCCATCTTGCACTTGGCATTGAACAAATACCTTCAATAAACGAATTGTAATAAGCAGAATTTCTCCCTTCTTCTGTCTGTATGCGTTTATAGATAAGTCGGTCGTCCACTTTTTTATAAAACTCTCTGAAAATATTTTTCAAGTCTGCCGAATAATCATTTCGGTAACCGTTTTCAATTTCAAGATATTTTCGAGTTAGAAAAAGTAACAAATCAGAAATTTGAATCATCGTGTTTTTCTCTGAATCAACTGGATAACTAAATTCAACAATCCATTTTACTCTTTTTCCTGTCGGACCAGCAAACCTGCGATAGTGAGTAATTGCTTCAATTTCTGAACTAAAAATGTCCTTTTTGTCAAGGATAACTAATGCCCTTGCACTTCGTCCGAGTTTGACTTTTGTGTATTGTTCGTATGCTGTTATAAGGTAATCGTAAGCAATTAGGTAAGGGGTTTTCAACTCTACATATTCTCTTTCTCTTACCTGTGTTGTGTCGTATGCGTTTAACTTAGCCTTGTCAATAGCGAAGTAGCAATAATGGTGCTTTCGTTCTGCAACAAGTTCAAGAATGTCATTAATAAGTTGGTTTCTTTGTTCACGAGGGTGATTTAGAAAATGTCCTGTTCCATTATTAGAAAATAAGTCATGCGTATGAAATTCAAAGTTTGCAGGAACTTGTCCGTTGAAATACCTTGATATTATTGCTTGATAGTCAATATGAGTTTTATTCCAGCCTTCGTCACGAAGTATAATTCCACCCGATACAAATATTGGTTGTTGGGCTTGGGTCAAGTCTCTGCCGTTGCAGCCTGTTTCGTCTATGTAGTAAAAATGCATTGCTTGTCCTGTTTATTATGATACTTAATGTCCTTGTGCAGTGGGAAATTTGGCTCTTTTGGTTTTGCGAAGCGTTGGCTTGTGTGTCGGGCAAAACCAAATGTGCCAAATGTGCGGCTGGCTAAAATTGAATTAAAAAAAATGTGCGGTGGGGAAAATAAAAAATACAGAAGGGTCGGCAATGAGTGTCGGCTTACTCGCTGCTCGTTTGAAATATGGTCTGTATGTTGGTCACCTGTCAAAATGGTTTGTCTTTGTTAATTCGTTTATTTTTTTAGTCGTCTGTTTATGGTTGCACTGTCGTCTTTTAGGCTTGCTTATAACTTACTTATATGTGCCATAACGTGGCACATATTCATCCATAATGCAGGAAATATGAGCCATAATCATGTGTACCTATTTTTTATAAAATATATACAAAACCCAAACCAATACATTTCCAATCATTTATTTCTGGCTATCTCCATTTATTACCCCCTACCGTTTACCGGATGTCAATCCAAAATCTAATACGTTTTCAATATCTCTTTCAGATAGGCCAAAAAGTCGGTGCGGTGCGGCCCCACTTTGCTTCCGGCTTTATTGCCAAGGCGAACAAACACAATGTGTTTGTCGGGAATAACGGCTACATATTGCCCCAGAATACCCCGCATATAAAACACCCGATTGCCATCCATATTTATCATCCACCATTTCAGGCCATAGTGGTCGAGTGGTTTTCCTTCCTCATCAAGCAGTTTAGCCGGAATGGTGCTTTCTTTCACAAACGCAGTATCCACAATTTGCGTTCCAAGCCAGTTTCCCTCGTGCAAATAAAGCAACCCAAAACGGGAGAAGTCGCGAGCAGTGGCATTAAAACAGCAATAGCATTTTTCTATACCATTCGGGTTATCCACCGACCACAAGGCCCGGTGATTGGCATGCATTGGCTTCCATAGCTTTTCTTCGGCATAGCTACTAAGGCTTTGTCCGGTAGCTTTTTCCACCACCATACCCAGCAATTGAGTTTCGCCGCTTTTGTAGCGAAACACTTTGCCCGGTTCGTATTCAGCTTTTATGCCCGATAACGTTTTATTTAAATCTTTGCCAAAATAGGCTTCGGTGGTTACACTCAGCGGGCTATTGTATGATTCGTCCCAGTTAGTACCCGCACTCATACTTAGCAGGTGGCGAATAGTAATTTTCTCTTTGCCATCGCTTTTGAAATCGGACAGAAAATCGCTCACAGGTTGGTCTAAGCTTTTTATTTTTCCTTCCTTCAACGCCACTCCGGTAAGAATACTGGTAATGGTTTTGGCCATAGAAAATGAACCCGAAATGGCTGTGTCGGACGAATTCCAGTATTTTTCAGCTATCACCGAATCGTTCCTAATGAGCAGAAACGCCACCGAACTATTGTCCACCAAATCTTTCTCCAATTGAGCCGGAAGCGGGGTTTTGTTATAATCCACCGAGTTAGGAATATCCTGCGGGTCGGCAGTGGCAATGGTTCGGTTATTAAAAATACGGTAATCGTATATCCCTGCTTTCATTTGCTTTATGGCAGTGTAAAGCCAGGTTTTCCCCGAAAGCAGAATATATAAATTAGCAATAACAAATAGTCCAAGCAGGCCAACAAGAACGTAGGTTAGGATTTTTTTCATGTGGTAAAAATATAAGATTTGGATGTTTGATGGTTATGCAATTTAAAAGATTGAGATGGTATTGAATTACCCTCAGCTTTAGCTAGGGCTGGATAGGGCATCTTATAAATCAGTCCCCTTCAGTTCTATCTGCGTAATCTGAATGCCATTGCATTCCAAAATCGTAATTAACTCCGTTGAGGGCTTTGCCCTTCGTCAATCGTAATTAAATCATTCCACCACCCACCTCACCATCCCATCCCCCACCTTCAGCACATACACCCCTTTTGCCAATCCATCAAGACTAACCAACTTAGCGAAGCTACCAACAACATTATCGAGGCTTTCACGATACACACATTCCCCCAAACAATTAAACACCTCAAGCGGAAAACTTTGCGGCAAAGCCGTTTCAAACCGTAACACAAACGTTCCTGCATTCGGGTTCGGCAACACACTCAAACCCTTTACTCCTTGCTGCTTAGGTTCTGCAATAGCCGCATAATCATCTCGGGTGTACCATATAGGGCTGGTATAAATCTGGTCGCCGTCTGCTTGCACAATCTTAGCGTAGTAGTAAAACGTAGAATCCTGCTCAATCGTGTGCGTATAAGTCAGGCTGAGGCTATCCGTATTGCTGCTAAGCACCGTAGGCGTGAGGCCGCTACCCGGCACACCATAATATAAGGTAATAGAGGCAACTTCTTCCAAGTCAGGGTCAGCCACGCCCACACTAATAGTCGGTATTCCTTGGGCATCAACCACGCTACCCATCACATGCCCATTCGCACTAAAGGTAACTTCCGTGTTCCAATCATCCGTGGCATACATCCGCATTTGGTGGTAGGCATCCAGCACCGAGGCTTGCGTAAGCGTGTCGGCAATAATTGCAGTACGCCCCATTTGCGAGCGGCCAAACACCGTGTTGTGTGTATCGTGGTCGAGACACATACCCAAATGGTAACCCTTCGCCAGGGCCTTAAACCACTTGCTCAAATAATTCCCGCTCGAAGGATCCGAAAAAGTAGTGTCCAAACTAAAAGCAGGGCCGCTCCTAAACGGGCTACCCACAATAGCCTTATCGCTCACGGCATTATACGCCACTGTGCCAATCAAATCATTGTAGTCGCCCGTTTGCGGATGAGCAAAATAGCAAAACGCATTCGGCCGGGAAGCCAGTTTCGCAAATAATCCCGTGTAATCCTCCTGAGCATTATAGATATGGTAATTCCCGTTATCCCAACCAATCAGCGAATCCACACCATAAATAATAAGGTGTCCGCCGCTTGCAATTTCGCCCCATTCCATTCCATACAAACACACAAAATCACCGTCCACGTTTGCCAAATTCGCCTCAGCAATCCCCTTAAAATAGTCTGCCTTGTGCATCCCGGCTCCCAAGTGGTTATGCTCTGATATTCCCAAAAAATCCATTTGCTGAGAACCCTTTGCATACTCAAAATCAGCCAAGGGAGTGCTACACCCCGACACCAAGGAATCCTTATTCCCATCCGAATACCCCGAATGGGCATGAAGCGTACCAAAATAATAATGAGCAGTTTGGCCATTCACCCAAACAGGAAACAGCAGTAGAAATAGAATTAAACGCACGGACAAAGGTACAACCACTTTGTAACCAAGATACCGATAGCTATCGGTATTGTCGTTTGTAAAGGCTGTCAACCTCCAATGACATTTAGTTAAGGAATGATGCCAGCGGGATGCGGTTTTCTTTTGTCCTCTTGCGGTTTTCGCGAGGGGAGATGCGGTTTTCGCTTGAGTTCTTGGGGTTTAAGTTAATGGATTATAGTTATTTGAAATTTTTAAGAACTTTAATGACGGTGATTGGAAAGGAATGGAACCCCTGTAAGGGCGAAATATCGGTAGCCGGGGGTGAAGCCCCCGGAATTAGGGATGCCCCGTGTGGTTGGGAAGCCCTGAAAGGGCGAGATATTGGAATTTTTTGTTTTTGGCGATACAAACGCGAGCTGGGCAATTATGGAACACATGGAATTTTTGTTATTGTGGGTCAGAGACCACGCAGAACAAGAAAAGCGGTTGATAACCGACCTAAAGGAGCTCTTGAATACCGATAAGAAACAATAACTTAATTCAAAAACCGCTTTTAGCGAACACCGCTGCCAACGGGATAATTGCTTTACTATTAATGAGAACTGAAATAATTGAGCAGTATTTCCCAATTCCATTTTAACCACCAAATAGAAATAAAGAAACAGGGTACATAGTAAAAAATAAATTTTACAATAGCCTTATGTTCCTCTGATAAATGAAACCACCAGCTAACTACAGTAGCTATCAACCAAACCACAAAAAACCAAACAAATATTAAAAAATAGGGCATTTCAATAATAGTTTAGAAATGGATTGCTTTAATTATCAATCTACTAAATCAGATAATACTTTAATCATATCTTTGATAACCAAGATGGGTCAAAGCAAAATTATACAAATTTCTCATCGAGAGCCTACTATTTATGGGTATGAGAAATTGTCGCAACTATTGACAATTCATATCTCTCATTTAAATAGCATATTTACAAATCACCATAACGTAAGTAAACGGGTCAAACATTGCCTTAAATTATCATTTTTGTTACGGGCTAACCCAAAAAAAAACTTTTTTCATTAATTGTCAACTAGTTAACCCGAAAATGCATTTTTTTCTTTATTATGTAAAATCTTTTACTACATTTATTTCTGTCGCTAAATCAAAGAACAAATGATAATTTTAATAATT
>CANJNG010000120.1 GCA_947475205.1 Bacteroidota bacterium | reverse complement strand
CAGTAAAACAGGGACAAAAAAGTATCGGAAATCTCTTGGATTTATTGGCCGCATCAACACACAAAACATGCGTCAAACAGCAGAAAAAGGGAAGAAAATCGCCTTACAATATAATTTATCAAACCCCTTAGCCTGACGGCTATGGGGGGTAACCCTAAACAACTTGGGGGGCTTTCGTACCCGAAAGTGGGTGCTCCTAACCAACCAGAGAGACTTTCGTACCCGAAAGTGGGTGCACCTAACCAACCAGAGGAGCTTTCGTACCCGAAAGTGGGTGCACATAACCAACCTGAGGGGCTTTCGTACCCGAAAGAGGGGGCAGAAATATAATATGGAGTTTTACTTTTAGAAAATGCGATATACCCCAAAACAAAAACCGCCCCTTCGAATAAACGAAGAGGCGGTTTAAAGAATCTTTAAAAAGACTAGTAACGATAATATTCAGGTTTGTATGGCCCGGCAACTGTTACACCTATGTATTCAGCTTGGTCGGTACTAAGTTCTTCTAACACCACACCAATTTTGGCTAGGTGCAAACGAGCTACTTTTTCATCCAAATGTTTTGGAAGCGTGTAAACCTTGTTTTCGTAAGCACTGCTGTTTGTCCAAAGTTCGATTTGAGCCAATGTTTGGTTGCTGAACGAATTGCTCATTACAAATGAAGGGTGGCCTGTGGCACATCCTAAGTTTACCAAACGACCCTCAGCTAAAACGATGATTTCTTTACCTTCGATGCTATACAAATCCACTTGTGGCTTAATAGTGTCCTTAGTGTTACCATAAGTTCCGTTCAACCAAGCCATATCAATTTCGATATCGAAGTGACCAATGTTGCAAACAATAGCTTTATCTTTCATAGCACGGAAATGACGCTCAGTGATGATGTCTTTGTTTCCGGTAGCGGTAACAATGATGTCGGCTTCTTTCACAGCATCAATCATTTTCTTTACTTCAAAACCGTCCATTGCAGCTTGCAAAGCACAGATAGGGTCAATTTCGGTAACGATCACACGAGCACCTGCACCACGCAACGAAAGAGCTGAACCTTTTCCTACATCGCCATATCCGCCAACAACAGCTACTTTTCCTGCCATCATTACATCAGTAGCTCTGCGGATAGCATCCACCAACGATTCCTGACAACCATATTTGTTATCGAATTTAGATTTAGTAACGCTATCATTTACATTGATAGCAGGCATTGGAAGTGTACCGTTTTTCATACGCTCATATAATCGGTGAACACCGGTTGTGGTTTCCTCGCTCAAGCCTTTGATGCCGGCAACCAATTCAGGATATTTATCCAAAACGAGGTTGGTTAAATCTCCACCGTCATCCAAAATCATGTTCAAGGATTTTCCACCTTTGAATGCGTGAAGAGTTTGTTCAATGCACCAGTCAAATTCTTCAGCATTTTGTCCTTTCCAAGCATAAACCGGAATTCCGGCAGCAGCAATTGCAGCAGCAGCATGATCTTGGGTAGAGAAAATGTTGCAAGATGACCAGGTAACCTCTGCACCCAATGCCACTAATGTTTCGATAAGCACGGCTGTTTGAATAGTCATGTGCAAACATCCTGCGATGCGGGCACCGGCTAAAATTTGTTTTGGGCCATATTCGGCACGGATAGCCATTAAACCGGGCATTTCAGCTTCGGCAAGGCGAATTTCTTTGCGACCCCAAGCCGCAAGTGATAAGTCTTTTACTTTGTAAGGTAGCACTTCTGATTGTGTTAAAGTTGACATAAATTTATTTTGATAATGAATATTACAATGTTCTAAACAATGCTTTTTACGAATAGTTTAAAACGGCGGCGAAAGTAATACAAAAAATGTTTTTACCATTTTTGAATTCACAAACTAATGGATGTCCAATAGCTTCCTCTTAATTCACCTTTACAAACTTCTTCACCCTAAACCGTTTTTCGGCTGCTTCCATTTGCACAATGTAAAGTCCGGCTACCAGATTAGCCATGCTGAAAGATTGCTTCCCGTTGCCCGGTTTAGTCTTGAAAGAGGAAACCAACTTGCCTTCGGCTGTAAGTATATTTATGCTGCCACCTTTATAGTTGGATGTGGTGGCATTAATCACCAAATTGTCACCTAAAAAGTCGTAGCCAACTTCCCATCCTCCTGTTATTTCCTCCAATGTCATCGCTTCGCAACTATCATGAATAGCGAATGTTTCAAAGAATCCCTTTGCATACAGCACTGCATATTGAGCACAGGGCTGATGATCGAGGGTAGAATCTACATCAAACTCCTGACAATTCACACATCCCGTAGAATCAAAATAGGCTTTCGCAACCAATGCATTAAGGTAAGGCACACGAGTATCCCCCTTGCAATACATCATCTTGGTTGGAGCAGTAGGCGTAAAATGGTAAGCATCATTCTCTCGCAAAGCCACCCGAAAGAAATAGTTTGGGTCAATGATAAACGAATCAATTTGTCCGGGGCGGAAAATGGTTTTAGGCACAGAAGGAGCAATTTGTCCAACCACCCCAAAATCGTGAGTACCATCATACAAGGGTGGTAAAACCGTATCCCAAGGTGAAGCCAAAATCTCGGAAGGATTAGTAAAGAAATGATAAATTTGATTCCATCCAAAAACGATGTAAGGCAAATAAGCCGGTTCGGGATAAACAGAATCAAGCAACATTAGGTCGGCCATTGTGCCACTCATATCATACGCACCGCTCATAGGCACACTTGCCGTTACGGTCATTTCGCCTTGCAAATGATTTTGAATCCATTCTTGAGCAGCCATAGCAGCGTGACCACCTTGCGAATATCCTGTTAGAAATAACTGACTATTATGAGTTACATTCATAGATGAAAGATTTTCCTTTGTAGCCCGGATAAAGTCAATAATGGCAGTGGCTTCGCTATGCTTGTGCTGATAGGGATGCAGCCCGGGACCATCACCCAGCCCAAGATAATCAGGCAAAATACTCACATATCCAGAAGAAGAAATAACCAAACCAATATAAGGCTCTATGCCTTGCAATCGAGACGGTGCTTGCTCTTTCGAAAGAACTGTGCCATGGGCATACATGGCTATCGGGAAACTACATCCGGGCAGTTTGGGCACAATCATAAGCCCAGAAGCTGTGGTGGCAGTGCTATCAAAACTTACCGTATTATAGATAACTTTATATGCATCCACACCCCATTTTGTCCCTGCTATTGCCGAAGGAATACCATTAGCATCTAAAGTAGAATCTAATTCATGCTTTGAAAAAGTATGGAGAAGGGTTTTGGAAACGAAATGCTGTGCAGAAAGATTGCATGCAAATAATAAGGAAAAGAAAGAAATGTAAAGTTTTTTCAATTTGGAAATTTTGGCCAAATGTATAAAGGAAGGCCGACTCCAAAATCACAATTCCAAAAATCGTCAATCGTCAATCGTAATTCTAAAATCGTAATTCTTTACTTTCGCCCAAAATTTCAATCATGAATTACGATATTATTGTAATAGGCAGTGGCCCCGGAGGCTATGTAGCAGCAATCAGAGCTTCACAACTTGGCTTAAAAGTAGCCGTTGTCGAAAAGGCCGAACTCGGTGGAGTATGCCTCAACTGGGGCTGCATCCCCACAAAAGCTTTGCTTAAAAGTGCTTCAGTATTTGAATATTTAAATCATGCAGCCGATTATGGCATAAAAGTAAATGGCACAGCTGAAATAGACTTTGCTGCGGTAGTAAAACGTAGTCGCGATGTGGCTGACGGAATGAGCAAAGGAGTGCAGTTCCTGATGAAGAAAAACAAAATCGACATAATTAAAGGATTCGCAAAAGTAAAACCCGGTAAAAAAGTAGAAGTAACCACCGACAATGGTAGCAAAGTAGAGTATTCGGCTACCAGTATAATAATGGCTACCGGAGCCCGCAGCCGCGAACTTCCAAACCTAAAACAGGACGGCAAAAAAGTAGTTGGCTACCGAGAAGCAATGACCCTTCCAACCCAACCCAAAACCATGGTTGTAGTTGGAAGTGGAGCCATTGGCAGCGAGTTTGCCTATTTCTATCAAGCCACCGGAACAAAAGTTACCCTTGTGGAATATCTTCCCAATATAGTGCCTTTGGAAGACGAAGAAGTATCGAAACAATTAGCCCGCTCCTTCAAAAAGATTGGTATGGACGTGCTCACCGAAAGCAGCGTAGAAAGTGTGGAGACCTCCGGCGAAGGCTGTAAAGTGAAGATTAAAACAAAAACCGGCGATCAAACCATCGCCGCCGACATCGTGCTTTCCGCAGTGGGCATTGTAGCTAATCTCGAAGGCTTAGGCCTAGAAGATGTTGGTATTATTACCGATAAAGGCAAAATTGTAACCAACGAATATTACCAAACAAACATCCCCGGCTACTACGCCATTGGCGACTGCGTTGGCGGACAAGCCTTGGCTCACGTTGCCAGTGCCGAAGGAATTATTTGTATTGAGAAAATTGCAGGCCATCACCCCGAGGCATTGGATTACAACAATATCCCCGGCTGCACCTATTGCCAGCCCGAAGTTGCATCGGTAGGCATTACCGAAAAAGCAGCTAAAGAAGCCGGATATGATATTAAAGTGGGGAAATTTCCTTACTCAGCCAGTGGAAAAGCCAGTGCCGCCGGAGCAAAAGATGGCTTTGTTAAATTAATTTTCGATGCAAAATACGGTGAATTATTGGGAGCACACCTCATTGGAATGAACGTAACCGAAATGATTGCCGAAATAGTAGTTGCCCGTAAATTAGAAACCACCGGCCACGAAATGATTAAAACCGTGCACCCTCACCCCACTATGAGCGAAGCCATTATGGAAGCGGCGGCGGCGGCTTATGGTGAGGTAATACATTTGTAAAACAGATTGCATAAGGGATGGGCTTATCGAACTTGCTTACAAGTTTCGTCTAAGTATCACTTTCATGCATTCTCTAGAAATAATCATTTGGGTTAAATCTCGGAATGGCTCAGGATTCCGAAGAATTGCCTTTACTTTCGATTCGGGCAAATCAACGATATAAATCAAGCGAAAGAAACGTTCAGTTTCAACATCGAAATACCCCTTCAGAATTGGCTCTAAAAACCTTTTCAACTCTTCAAAGCCAATGGCAGTTGCAGAAATTACGCTTCCCTCCCACCCTGTTTTCCGTAAGTCTTTTTCTAACTGCAAGGCAGTATCAAGCAGCAAAGCTTGGTCTGATTGCAACATCAGGCTTAGTTTATCGAAAGGCTGAATTTTGTCCATAGTGTTAATGCAATGGTATAAATTTTATTGGCTGAAATTCTGTTTTTAAGTTCACGGTAATATCGTAGCACTAACTTTGCTTCAAATTGAGATACTTAAAAAAAAGATACCACGCTTTTCGTTTTGCATTTATGGGTGTTTCATCATTCATAAAAGAAGAGTCCCATGCAAAAATCCACTTGCTTATGTCGCTGATAGTGGTGAGCGGAGGATTTTATTTCAAAATAGAAAATCACGAATGGCTGGCTTGCATCATTTGCATCTTTGTAGTATTTTCAGCAGAGATGTTTAATTCAGCTATCGAAAATCTTACCAATATTGCCTCACCACAGCAAAACCCATTTGCCGGAAAAGTAAAAGATTTAGCCGCAGGAGCAGTATTAGTTAGCTCCGTTGGTGCGGCAATTATTGGCTTTTATGTATTTTGGAATAAAGTGATAGAACTTCTGTTTTCCTTATTCTAAAAATTGTTTAGAGTATTCCCTTTTTATCATCAAAAAATAAATTTCTCTAATTTCAATGAAAGTTAAGAAATTATATTTTTATTTGCCGTAACCAAATTAACGGATTTCCGTTGCAAGGCCAACAAAACACAAGACACCCGGAAACTAATCAATGATAGACATATACGATCTATATAACCGGATGGAAGCCAACAATATAATGTTGTCTTTCAAGGGTGATATTACCGATGATTTGATGGGTTCTATTCTCCAGATTATGGAATCGAGGATGAATGACAAGAACGAAGAACCCAAATTAAAGAAGAAAGTTTACAATGTTTTGGTGGAATGTTTGCAAAATTTGTATCATCATATCGACAAAGCTGATACATCAGTTGGAATTAAAACAGCTCGTTCAGCTATATTTATGATAGGATTTGGCGACAATGGATACAGCATTTATACCGGAAATTATATCAAAACCCAAAAGGTGTTTGATTTCAGAGGAAAATTAGACAAAATTAATTCGCTAAAACAAGACGAACTAAAGTCCTACTACAAAGAAATGCTCAACAACGAGCAAATGAGCGAAAAAGGCGGGGCTGGATTAGGAATGATAGACATCGCCCGCAAAACAGGCGAAAAATTAAAATATGACTTTTATGAACTAAATGATGGTTATTCATTTTTTAGCTTGAATATTAAAGTAGTTTCACACTCAAATTCTGAACAATAAAATGGAAAAAGTATTTTACGATGGAACACCTAAAACTCCAGGTGTTGACTTTGATGGAGATAAAGGCGAATTGCGACTAAAAGGTCGTTCTATTCCCGAAAATTCGATTGAATTTTACAAGCCGCTTATTGAATGGCTTGAAGAATATGTAAGTAGACCACAAGCTATTACTACTGTAAATATCCAGTTGGAATATTTTAATACTAGTAGCAGTAAGTGCTTGCTTGATTTATTTAAAAAGCTCGAAAACCTATCGAAAAAAGGAAACGAAGTAGTAGTAAATTGGTACTACGAAGAAGACGATGAAGATATGCTTGAAGCGGGCGAGGACTACCAAAGTATCATTGGTGTGCCGTTTAAGATGATTGAAATTCAAGAATAATCAATATTCTAACATAATTTAGCCCTTCGGATAAGGTTTCCGAGGGGCTTTTTATTTTTTAGGCAGAGTATTTGATTTATTTTGCAAACCTTTTTTATTTTCCTTGAAATTCTCCGGTAGCACCATCATTCTATTTCTCACCGGAATTGTATTGCTCAATATTTCCTGCCGCTCAACTCGCAGACTAAAGGAAGGTGAATTTTTATTGGTAAAAAATACTGTTATCAACAAGAATGCTAAGATTGATAATGGCGAACTGTCTTCCTACATTAAACAAAAACCAAATCGAAAAATTTTTGGGGTATGGCGGTTTCACTTAATGCTGCATAATTGGGGAAGCGGCAAAAACGACAGTTCTAAATTTAATCGTTGGTTGCAACGCGTGGGTGAAGCCTCGGTAGTATTGGATTCCTTTCAAACCAAACGGTCGCTGGGGCAACTAAACACTTACCTCAAAAGCAAAGGCTATTTTGAAGGAAAAGTGAAAGATTCAGTAACAATTAAGAGAAAGAAAGCACGGGTTCTATACACAGTTGAAAGTGGAAAGCCTTACATAATCCGTAATTATTCCTTTGTGGCAAATGATAGCATACTCCTATATATTGCCAGGAGTGCAGAGCGAATCAACCGCTTGGTGATTAAAGGTAACCCTTACGATGCCGATGTGTTGGATGCCGAACGCGAGAAAATTACCCGAGAAATGAAGATGAAAGGGTTTTACTACTTTGAAAAAGATTACATCCGGTTTGAAGCCGATACGACCATTGGCAATCGTGAGGTGGACATAAAATGTGTTATCAATAATCCCTTAATTGCTTCCGATACAAAACCTGATTCGTTGGTAGAGGGACATCATCAAATATACAGACTTGGACGAATTTACATAAACACACAATTCAATCCTAAGTCCTTAGATTTTGGCAGTCCGGATACTTTGGTTTATAACAATGTTACGTTTACTTACGACCGTAAAATGAAGTTTCGCCCCGGAACATTAATGGACGCATTAGCTTTCCGCAGCCATACCGGATATCAAATAAATCAAGTTGAAAATACTTACCGCCGCATAAGCGACCTTAAAACGTTCCGATTTTCAAACATCAACTTCTCCCCCAATACTACTTTTGTAGATAATAAAAATATTTTAGATGCCTATATTTATTTGACACCTTCACCTAAGCAATACTTCGATTTTAGTACACAAGGCACTAATACATCTGGCAATTTGGGCGTGTCGGCAAATGTGGTGTATCAAAACAGAAATGCCTTTCGAGGGGCAGAAATGTTGGAGCTTAAACTTTTGGGTGGGTTAGAAAATCAGTTTGGAATTACAGGACCCGATCGAAAGATTGGAAGTTCTCCTTTCAATACCTTAGAAATTGGAAGTGAAGTGAATCTCTATTTCCCCAAGTTTATTCTGCCTTTTGGGCTCTCTAAACTATCCTCAAAAGTGAGTGCCCCCCGCACCAATCTTAAATTTCTAGTAAACCTTCAGCAGCGTCCCGACTTCACCCGAAACAATGCCCGCGTATCGTATGGAATAAATTTCAAAAAAGGCAATTTCCACCGCTTTTTCTTGAATATTTATGAAGTAAACCGGGTAAATGTGTACAACCTAAGCGAAACCTTTTCTCATAGATTAGATACTTTGGCAGACCCTGCAGTAAAGTATTCATACCAGCCCCACTTCACCGTAAGCACGAATTTTACCTATCAATTTACCAACCAACAAGTGAGTAAATTGCAAGATTTTAGCTTCTTTCGGTTCTATATTGAATCTGCGGGCAGCACCATGATGGCTATTTCCCGGACGTTTAAAGGAACAAAAGACACTCTTGGAAATTATCTTTTGCTGGGCGTTCCGTTTGCACATTTCTTGAAATTGGAAGGTGATTTTAGGCACTATTTTGTATTTAATGCTCGTAGCCAATTTGTGGTGAGATTAAATGCCGGAGTAGGGATTCCGTTGGGGAATTTGGGAACTTTACCTTATGAAAACAACTATTTTGCCGGAGGAGCAAACGGCATTCGTGCCTGGAATTACCGCAGACTTGGTCCAGGCTCGGAACCCAACGACCAAATTGCGTTTGGTGATATGAAAATGGAGGCTAACGCTGAATACCGTTTTGGGGTATATAAATTCTTTAAGATGGCTTTGTTTGCCGATGCCGGAAACGTTTGGTTTACTTCCTTCAATAAAATTAAGAGCAAAAAAGGCGAATTCAATATTGGCACATTCCCCAAGCAAATTGCAGTGGGTGCAGGGATTGGAATTAGGCTCGACTTTAACTTTTTCGTTATTCGTTTAGATGCTGCCTTAAAGCTTCACAACCCTGTAAAAGAAGATGGCGAACGATGGTTTACTGACTTGACTTACCAAAAGGAGGAAAATTCCCCCAAAAGATTTAATCTTTTTAAAGTACCAACCTATCAAATTGGTATTGGGTATCCATTCTAATGAGGTGATTGCTATTGAAAAGCTGAAATCTCTTCAAAAAAGTCAATTAATTTACGGCTTACCTCTTCCTGACCAAATACTTCAGCGGCATAAGTTGCGGCGTTGTGGCCAATTGTAGTTTGCAGATTTGGGTTCTTTAGTAAATTAAGTAGTGTTTGCAAAAAGCTATTCTCATCTTCACAAATAAATAAATGCTTTCCATTTTCGGCATTAATTCCTTCGGTACCGATTGGCGTTGTGATAACTACTTTGCCCATCATCATAGCTTCCACCACTTTTACTTTTAGGCCACCACCACTAAATAAAGGAGCAACCAATATTCCGGATTTCCCCCAAAACTCGGTTACATTTTCTATTTGTCCAAAATTTTGTAGTCCTTTATCTTTTCGGCTATTCAAGCTTTCAGGCATTGCTTTCCCTGCTAAGTAAAATTTAGCATCGGGTAATTCTTTCAAGACCTTTGGCCATATTTTAGCTAAGAACCATTCCACTCCTTCTACGTTGGGCAACCATTCCATACTGCCTATAAACAAACAGTTTTGCCCAAATGCCGAACTTGTTTCGGGTTTTATTTTTAAGCCTACTTGAATGATTTCTACGGGCACTTTCGTAAATTGTGCTATTTGGATGGAATCCTTTAGTGTAATAGCTGCAATGCCATCCACCTGATTCATAGCCTCAACTTCATAGGTTTTCAAACGACCGGCAAGTAAACGATAATATGATTTCTTAAGGAAGTTCGGCTCCATGTTGGACAATTGCTCCCAAATTTCATGCTCTATATTATGTGCCCGCAAAACGATCTTTGCCTTAGACTTATCCCTGATTGTGTTGATATAAGGCATACAATACAGGCCTTCCATAAGCACTACATCAAATTGCTGCTTAGCAAGAATTTCAATTAATCGGGAATTGAAATCCAAACTATAAAAGCGTTCAACATTATAAGATTTCTTGGAAAATAGATTTAAAAATGCCGGAATGGGTTTTATATCCGTGTCAATAAAAACACTTTCAATCTGAGTTTTGGCAGCAAACTCTTTGGGAATAAACTCGGGTTGGAATGGATGCTTTGGCGTGGCAATGGTCAGGATTTTCAGTTCGACTTCGGCAGCCAAAAGTCCTTCGGAAATTGCCAACGTGGCAATGCAGCCTCCATCTTTTGCAGGCAAAGGCGGTTTAGAACAAAGTTGAAGAATTTTCAAACCCGAACAATTACCGCAACCTGTCAGCCGACCTCACTAAATTGTCGTCTTTTTTAATTCCCCTGTAAGCCAACACCATCAAAATGGTTGAAACTACAGGAAAAACCACCGGAACTTTAAAAGCCAATACATCCAATTCATCTGCTTTTATATAATGAACAGTGATGGGAACGGCCATTGCTGTTAGGGTTGAAATAAAGATATTTAACCGAACAATCCGCATTTGGCGTGAGCGGTCTTTGTACAAAAAAATAGTGGCAACGGCAGTAAAAGCTGAGAGGAAAGCAAGGGTAGGAAGCCAAAGATTTTGCTCCATAAGCCCGGTTTCTTCATCGAGCAGACCGGAAAGGTATATGTTGTGAAGGTAGCCCCCTCGAAGCAGTTGTGCAACCGGTAGAAATGCAGTTAGCAACAATAGTACGGCTGCCAAGAATAGATAAATGCTTTGAATGCGTTGAATCATTGGGCAAAAGTAAGTAAGGCTTCCGAAATTGGACAGATGATTTTATGGATACGAATCGAAAGGTAGGAAATTAGCTAAAAGTATTAATGCCTATAAAGTTCTGGCCACATGGCCGAAAGTTCTGGCCACACGGCCTAAAGTTCCGGCCACACGGCCTAAAGTTCCGGCCACACGGCCTAAAGTTCTGGCCACACGGCCTAAAGTTCCGGCCACACGGCCGAAAGTTCCGGCCACACGGCCTAAAGTTCTGGCCACATGGCGGAAAATTCCATTCATCTTTCAAAATAAAGGCATTGACAAACACATAAATTTGAATGTCAAACAGCTTTGATGTAGCAGCTTTGCCTTATATCAAATACTCACCACTATTCACTATATTTGCATCCTGTAAAAACCTATACATACTGTGCAAATCCGAATACTTTCCATTCTACTTCTCTTTATTTCGAGTTTCAATTTTCTTCAAGCTCAGGAATGTGGCTTTATCTACGTTTCACCTGCCGGGGCTACATCGGGAACTGCCGGAACAAAGAGCAACCCTGCCGATTTGCTTTACGGTATTTCATTAGCTACAGGTAGTGTAAAGCACCTGCGAATTGCACAAGGAAGTTACGCCATTTCGAATGAAATTAACCTTACCGATGGCATTATTCTCGAGGGTGGCTTTGATGGCACAATTTGGAATAAGAGCAATATGTATATAACGAGTATTAACCGCGACAACAGCAATGCCCTCACTTCACCTTCAAGACTTGTAGCTTTCAAT
>CANJNG010000119.1 GCA_947475205.1 Bacteroidota bacterium | reverse complement strand
TCTTTTTGCTACCTTTTCTTTTGTCAATACTCAATAACTACGTTAAAAAGTCAACGTTGACAGTTACCAATGATAATTCGTACCCCAGAGGCTCGCTTAGTCTACAAATCAATAATCACACCAAGCGTTGGTAACACAGTCCCCGTTAGGTTCTCAACGATACGGGTTTTGTATCGTTGTTCACTTAGGGGTGCTGTTGGATTAACAATTGCTCCTGTGGGTGTGCCATCGGCTTTGCGTTCCACATCTAAAATGGGTTGCAATTGTGCCTTGAAGTTGTAGGCGTTTTGAATATCGAAATAAAGACCAAGTGTCCATTTCTTGAAGAAGTATTGCTTATCTACTCGGAGGTCGAGGCCGTGGAAGGCAGGCAGGCGGTTTGTGTTTAGCTTGGAATAGTCCACAAAACCGAAGCCCTGAACATCCCAGTTGGTTTTGAGCGAAGAAGTGAGGGTATCGTAAGGCGAGGATGGACTTCCGCCAGAGAAACGAATTTTGGCACCTACTTGCCAGTTGCGTTTGAATTTCTTTCCTAGGGTAACATTCACAATGTGGCGGTTGTCCCAGCTGCTGGGGATGAACTTTCCTGCGGCATTGGCAAATTCGCTCCGCACAAACGTATAAGCCATTATGCCATAAAAACCTTTGATGAGTTTTTGTTGAAGCAGAAATTCTGCTCCATAGCTGCGTCCGGTAGAGGTAGAAGTAACGGGAGCATTGCCTACCACACCGAAATCGCCCCCTAAATTGGCCAAGGAAATTTGTTCGCGAAGCAAGAAGGGGTAGTTTGCGTATTGCTTGTAGAAACCTTCAACGGTAATGCGGAGGCTTTTAGAATTCGTATATTCAAATCCGGCAACGGCATGGTCGCAGCGGATATAGGACACATTGTTGGCTTTGTTCACCAATTCATTGGTTATGAAATTGCGATAACCCAACACAGTATAGGCCGGCAACTGATAGTATCTGCCCACATTGGCATTGAAACTGAAATTGGTGTTGAAGCTATAGCTCAATGAAAACCTGGGCGAGAACTGCTCCCAAAGTCTTGCCATTGCCGAACTGTATGTATTTCCATCGAAACGAACACCTAAGGAAAGCATTAGCCGTTGCTTAAATATGCCTTTGCTCACCTGTCCAAACAGGCCGTACTTGTAGAAATTTAGTTTAGATGAAAAGTTAATGGTATCGGGGCCAAGCGGAGTGGCTATCTGGTCGAAAGTGCGGTTTGTGTAGCGGGCATATTCGCCATTCACACCCATGTTGAATTTCCAACCACTTAAGCGAGTGGTGTTTTCAATCCTTAATTTGCTTTCGGCTTCGGTGCTGTTGTAGTCGAATGTTTTGGCGAGATTGTTATCGTTATTCAGGTGCTTGTAGGCAATATTGCTGAGCATATTTCGACTCAGAACCACGGTGGTGTAGCCTTTATCTCTATAGTTTTTATAAACCGCTCCAATGGTGTAATTCCATTGGTTGTTCACCGGGATATTTCCTAATATATAGGCGTTGTTCACCAAGGTAGCACTATCAGTAACGCCTTTGTTTACCCCTGCATTTATCTTAAACTGATCATAGGCTCCGAGGCTTAACACAGTGAGTTCGTTCTTGTCGTTAAACTTAATTTTATAGCGAAGTTGGTAGTCGTTATAGGTTGGAAGAAAGGGAAGTTTAAGCAACTGAAACAGCCCTTGTAAATAGGAACGACGCACTGAAAAAATGAAATTCGATTTCTTAGAAACAGGGCCTTCGAGGGTGAGTCCGTAATCGGTGGCACCCACGGTTAGCCTTGCACCAATCCTATCTGTTCTTCCATCTATTTGCTTGAATTCGAACACAGAACTTAGCGTATTTCCTCTATTTGCAGGGAACGCTCCTGAATAGTAATCCACCTCACGAATGAAGTTTATATTGAGCAAACCCACAGGGCCTCCACTGGCTCCTTGTGTAGCAAAGTGGTTAATGTTGGGAACTTCCACCCCATCTAGATAAAAACGATTTTCGTTTGGTGAGCCACCTCGGATGATAATATCATTGCGAAAAGCCGGAGTTCCGGCCACACCCGGAAGGTTCTGAATTACTTTAGAAATATCACGATTGCCGCCGGGGTTTCGTTCTATTTCGGCTATTCCAATGGTGCGAACGCTGATGGGGCTTTCTTCGGTTTTGGTAAATGCCGAAGCCTTTACTTCCACCTCAGTAAGGTTTTGCACATCTTCTTCCAAACCAATATCTCGCACAGCGGGCTTAGCATTGGTTACCTGAATTTCAGCTACGGTTTTCTTTTTAAACCCAATAAAGGTTACTTCCAAGTTATAAAGAGCCGGACTGAGCTTTTCAATCCTATACTTGCCGTCAATGTCCGTAGTAACGCCTTGCGTAGTGCCTTGAATCACTACATTAGCAAAGGGTACTGCTTCATTGTTTTTCTCGTTAAAAACTCGGCCGGTGATAATACCGCTTTGAGCAAACGAGGAGCTCGTAAATAGGATAAAAAGGGCTGTAAGTGTTTTGTTTTTTAGGTAAATCATCCAAAAAAGGTTTTCGTTGGGTGATAACAATGCCGATAAAATATTGTTCGCAGATAATCTTAGAAATTGTTGCATTAACAAACAAGCCCATCGTTTATTTGTGTTTTAGTTAACCTCAAATTCTTAATTGCGAAAAACGATTTATCCTCAGAGAAACTCATCCCCCAAACACTTTCTTACTATCATTGCAACGTAATTTCAAATACAATTTATGGCAAAATATATCCTCGCACTAGACCAAGGAACTACAAGCAGTCGATCTATTTTATTTGACAGTCTAGGTCATTCGGTTGCCACTGCACAGCAGGAGTTTACGCAAATATATCCACAGCCGGGTTGGGTAGAACATAACCCGATGGAAATTTGGGAAAGCCAATTAGCAACGGCTCGAGAGGTGATTGAAAAGGCCAAAATTTCGGCAAGCGATATTGAAGCCATAGGCATAACCAATCAACGCGAAACCACTGTTGTGTGGGAAAAAGCCACCGGAAAGCCAATCTACAATGCTATTGTGTGGCAGGATAAACGCACGGCTTCCATTTGTGATGAGCTAAAGGCTAAAGGCTTTCAGGACTATGTGAAAGAAAACACAGGCTTGGTGATTGACAGTTATTTTTCAGGAACCAAGATTTCCTGGATACTTAATAATGTGGAAGGTGCAAGAGCTAAAGCCGAAAAAGGAGAATTGTTGTTTGGCACAGTGGACACTTGGTTGCTTTGGAATCTTTCGGGTGGGAAAACCCATGCAACGGATTACAGCAACGCATCTCGCACGATGGTGTATCGCATTACCGACCTCCAATGGGATGACAAACTACTCACTGAACTCAATATTCCTAAAAACTTATTGCCAGAAGTTAAACAATCGAGTGGGGAATTTGGTGTAACCACAAAAGCACTTTTTGGAAGCGAAATTAAAATTACGGGCATTGCAGGCGACCAGCAATCAGCCTTATTCGGGCAAACTTGCTTTGAACCCGGAACTGCCAAAAATACTTATGGAACCGGATGTTTTATGTTGATGAATACTGGCAGAAAACTCACCTATTCTAAAAACGGATTGCTCACCACTATTGCCTGGGGTCTGAATGGTAAAGTAGAGTATGCATTAGAAGGTAGTGTTTTTGTGGCTGGTGCTGCAATTCAGTGGCTACGTGATGGGTTAAAGATTTTAGATGCTGCCCCCGATTCCGAATATTTTGCTTCTAAGGTGCTGTCCTCCGAAGGGGTTTATGTAGTTCCGGCCTTTGCAGGTTTAGGAGCTCCATATTGGGATATGTATGCCCGAGGTGCAATATTTGGCTTAACCCGTGGCACTACTAAGGGGCATATTGCGAGGGCTACATTGGAATCTTTAGCTTTTCAAACTAAAGATGTATTGACAGCCATGGAAAGCGATTCGGGAATAAAACTAAAAGCATTGCGGGTGGATGGTGGAGCATCGGCCAATAATCTCCTGATGCAGTTTCAGGCCGACATATTGGACACCGAAGTGCAACGTCCTGCAGTAATTGAAACTACGGCTCTGGGTGCTGCCTACCTCGCCGGATTAGCAACAGGGTTTTATACTTTAGAGAAATTAGCGACCAGTTCACCCATTGATAGAAAATTTACCCCAAAAATGGAAGAACCGCTAAGAGCAAAACTTTACAAAGGCTGGAAAAAAGCAGTGGAACGCTCGATGGGATGGGAGGAGTAAAAATTTAATAAGAAAAATAATAGCGGCCTACTGTCTCACTAGGATTAGCCGCTAACAAAAATGTATGAAGAATTTCAACTATAAAAAGGGGCTTGTATTATTCGGGGTGTTGCTGTTGCCCTCCATTCTCTATTTAACGCTCACTACCGGAAAGCATAATTTCGTTCATCTTCCGGTTTTTTATCCTGAAGGAACAAAAGACACCGTAATCAAAGGCCGCAAACAGGTGGATACGCTTTATCACACCATTCCAAACTTTGAATTGATTGACCAAACCGGGAAGAAGTTTACGCAAGCTGATTTGTATGATAAAATTTATGTAGCCGATTTCTTTTTTACTACCTGCCCGGGAATATGCAAGGATATGGCTGCTCAAATGGTAAGGGTACAAGATAAATTTAAGTCCTTTCAAGGGTTTGCGATAGTGAGCCACAGCGTAGATCCCAAAAATGATACTTTAAACGCCATTAAGGAATATGCCCGATTGGTGAGAGCTGACAGCAGTACCTGGCATATTTGCACCGGTAATAGAGATGAGATTTATGCCTTGGGGATTGACCAGTATAAACTACCGGCACAAGAAGATGCTAAGGCTCCCGGCGGATTTTTACACAGCGAATATTTTGTGTTGGTGGATAAAGATAAACGTATCAGAGGCTATTACGACGGCACCAAAACTACCGAAGTGGATAAAATGATGGAAGACATAAAAGTGTTGCTGGCCGAATATCAGCTCGAATTGAAAAGGAATAAGTGGATTGACAAAAAGTCGTAGTCATTATAAATAGAACCAAATAAGTGGCAGTCGAGCTAAATATCACAGTTCCCAAAACAGCCCGCTATTTCCTGCACGGAAACCCGTCTTCAAAAACAAAAGAGGTTTGGTTTGTGGTGCACGGTTATGGGCAGCTTTCTAAATATTTCATTCGTAACTTCCGGCATTTCGACCCAGAAACTACTGTAGTGGTTGCCCCCGAAGGCTTATCCCGATTTTATTTGGAAGGAACAACGCCCGATAGTCGCATTGGAGCAACGTGGATGACGAAAGAAGACCGCGATAATGAAATCACCGATTATGTTTCCTATTTCAATCTATTGTTAGCGAAAACTCTTGAGGGCTTATCACCCGATGTAAAAGTGAATGTTTTTGGGTTTTCGCAAGGATGCTCTACACTATGCCGATGGGTGGCTTTAGGCAATGTAAAACCCTCCCGAATGATTCTTTGGGCCGGTACTTTCCCTCCCGATATTGATTTAAAGCAATTCGGACATCGTTTTCAAGGCTATAAGGTAGATGTGGTATATGGCTTAAATGATGAATATCTAAGTTGGATAAACGCCGGAGAAATAACCAAATGGCTAGAAGCTGCTGAAATAGATTACAGGGTTTCAACCTTTGAAGGTAAACACGAAATTCTGAAAGCTGAACTGGATAAAATAGTTGAGTTGTGAGAAATGGCTTAGGTAAACTTTTAGCCTAAAAAGTGGCCTCGGCGGGAATCGAACCCACATCAAGAGCTTCGGAAACTCGCATACTATCCATTGTACTACGAGGCCATTTTTTTTAGGGTGCGAAAATAGTGTTTTTGTAATGCGACACTTCTGAAATGGTAATGAGGCGTTACATTATCTATTCAATGCCTTCTCTATTAGCATAGCTTAATTATTCTTCGCCCAGCAATTTTCGGAATGGTCGTTTACCATACCTGTTGCTTGCATAAAAGCATAACAGATGGTAGTGCCGCAAAATTTGAATCCCCGTTTTTTCATATCCTTACTCATAGCATCGCTTTCGGGGCTTAAGGCTTTATAATCCTTTATGCTTTTGGGTTTGTTCTTTATGGTTTTATGTCCGGTGAATTGCCAAATGTATTTATCAAACGAGCCAAATTCTTTCTGAACTTCTAAATAGGCTTTTGCATTTCCTATAGCCGCCAATATCTTGGATTTATTTCGGATTATTCCGGCATCCTGCATTAGTTCAGCCACTTTTGTTTCATCGTAGTTGATGATTTTCTTGGCATCGAAATTATCGAAAGCCTTACGGAAGTTTTCCCGCTTCCGCAGAATAGTGAGCCAGCTAAGCCCGGCCTGAAAGCCATCTAATATCACGGCTTCAAAAAGTTTTTGGTCGTCGTGCTGCGGAATTCCCCATTCATAATCATGGTATTCAATATATAATGGGTCGGAAGAAACCCAGGGGCAACGTTGTTTTTCACTCATTTTTTATAGAATTAACTTTGTTTGTACTTACCAAAAATACACCTAAAAAGATTAGCACTGCTGAGAGTGCCTTTTGCGGAGTTGGGCTATCCTGTCCGGTAAACATAGATACCATAGAAGCCAAAAGCGGCTGCAAATAAATGTAAATTCCCACAACGGAAGCACTCAAATGCACCAAAGCCAAATTGTTGAGAAGATAGGCGAAAAAGGTAGTTCCGATAACTACAAAGGCCGTGTCGGCTAAAATCATGGGCGGCATTTCAGCCCAAGGAATGGCTGTAAATTGAGTGAAACCAAAGGGGATAACGTAAATTGTTCCAAACAGGAACACCCATCGCATAACGGTTATGGTATGGTATTCGGCCATTTTGGGTTTTATCATCACCAAATAAATAGCGTAAGATGTGGCATTGCCCAAAATCATTAAATCGCCTGGTAATGTATCGGAACCAAAGCTGAAATTTCCACGGAAAAGCAACAACATCAATGCACCGGAAAGTCCCAATGCTATGCCTGTAATTTTTCGAGCGTTGATTCGTTCGCCTTTCAGAAAAGCCGCCATCAGGATGACCAATACGGGGGTTGCTACCATTATTATGGCACCGTTTATAGGGGTGGTAATGTTTAATCCACCAAAGAACAGAAGTTGATTTATGGCTATTCCGAAAATGGCAGAAAGGGCAAAGAAGCCTAAATCTTTTTTAGAAACGGCTTTATCTTTCACAAAAAAACTGGCTATCCAAAACAAGGCCGTTGCCCCCAAGCATCGAAGTAAAATAAAGCCCGAAGGCTGAATATACTGGGGCATCACAAACTTGGCTACACTGAAATTAATACCATAAATTACGTTTACAATCAGTAAAAAGAAGTGTGACCTAAGCCTTGGACTCATAGGCCGCAAAGTTGGGAAATAGAAGAATGGAGGGAGGAATAAAAATTGGGTTTTATTGAATTAGATATTAATAGTTGGAAGCTTTTGAAGGTAAACGTAAACACACACTGTTTTTAATTAAGATGGAAACGAGGTCTGCGGCTCTGCAGGGTGAGTTCGCTGTGGTGAAAACGAGGTCTGCGGCTCTGCAGGATGGGTTCGCTGTGGTGAAAACGAGGTCTGCGGCTCTGCAGGATGGGTTCGCTGTGGTGAAAACGAGGCTATCGGCACCGATAGGTGAGTTCGCTGTGGTGGAAACGAGGCTATCGGCACCGATAGGTGAGTTCGCTGTGGCGAAAACGAGGCTATCGGCACCGATAGGTGGGTTCGCTGTGGTGAAAACGAGGCTATCTGCACCGATAGGTGAGTTCGCTGTGGTAAAAACGAGGCTATCGGCACCGATAGGTGGGTTCGCTGTGGTGAAAACGAGGCTATCGGCACCGATAGGTGAGTTCCCTGTGGTGGAAATGAGGCTATCGGCACCGATTGTGTAGGTTTAGTCTTTCATAAAATTCCTTTTTCCACTTTCGCATTGCATTACTTTTGCCAACCATAAAATTTAAAAACCTCGCACAAGCGAAAGCCAACTTGAATCCATCACACCTCCACGATATAACCTTTGTTTTTGACTTCGATAGCACCCTTACGCAAGTTGAAGCCTTTGAAGAATTAGGTGAAGTATCACTTAAACAAAATCCTGATAAGGATACCATTATTGCCGAAATAAAACGTATTACCGATTTAGGTATAGATGGCGAAATAAGCTTCACCGAATCGCTCGAACGGCGGATAGCTATTTTGGGTGCAGAACGAAAACACCTTGATTCATTGGTAAACCGATTGAAGAAGAAGATATCGGGTTCAGTTAAACGTAATCTTTCCTTTTTCAAAGAATATTCGAGTCAGATAATTGTTATTTCGGCTGGATTTAAGGAGTTTATCGATCCTATATTAAATCCATTGGGCATTAGTTCTGAGAAAATTTATGCCAATACTTTTATGTTTGGAGAGAATGGTGAAATCATAGGTTTTGATAAAGAAAATGAACTTTCGAAGCCCGATGGAAAGATTTATCAGCTCAAAAAGTTAAACCTAGAAGGACGAATCTTTGTAATTGGCGATGGCTACAGTGACTATCAAATGCGGGAGGCCGGAATAGCTCATAAGTTCTTTGCTTACACCGAAAACATAACCCGCCAGAAAATACTCAGCACCGCCGACCACATTACCCCAAGTTTCGATGAGTTTCTGTATCTCAATAAAATTAAAGGTAGTATTTCTTATCCCAAAAATAGGATTTTAGTGGTATTGGAAACCGGCATTGATATACAGGCCGAGGAGGTTTTTGCCGAAGAAGGTTACACCGTAAAATGGGCCGATAAGAAAAGTTTAGGAAAAGAATCAGAAGAGGCTTCCGTGATTTGTAGTTTGAATGCTTCGGGTTTGGCAAAAAGCAGTTTGACCGAAAATAAGAAATTACTTTGTGCGGCATCGCTTTCCAGCCTTTCGGTGGACGATGATTTACATATTTATACTCAAAACGGGCTGCCTGTTTTTCATTCACCCAAAGCCGAAGCCGAAAGCAGAGCCGAATATGTTCTGCTGAAATTGTTGCAATTAAGCAAAACGCCAGGTATTGGCGATGGTTTGCTGGGCAAACTCACTGTCGGCATTTCAGGCTTGGGAAGTGAAGGTTTTTTGGTTGCTGAAAAGTTAGATGCATTGGGGATAAAAACTGTGTTTTATGCTCCCGCCTATCCAGAAGGTGTGGCAAAACTAAACCGGGTTGATTCCTTTTCTAAGTTAGTTTCAGCAAGCGATTTGCTTGTGTTGTGCCGGAATTTTAAGGAAGAGTATCCTAAAATCAATAAAAGCTCCTTTCCGGTCAATCAGCAGTTTGGTTTGGTTTGTTCGGGAGGCTTATCAGGTATATCCACAGAAACCTTAAAGTATTTGTATCAGAAAAACAGTTGCCTTGCTGCGGCTATCGATACAACTTCACCCTCCGAATGGGAGGAACTTCGACTGCTTTCCTTAAAGCAGAAATTGGATTTGTCGCTAAATGAATCAACCAATTCTACTTTTACCAAGGCGGAATCGGCTACTCAGATTGCACAATCGCTTATTGCCTATATAAATACGGGTAATACTTCAGGTTGTGTAAATCTACCTTCTCTAAACCTCCCCGAATTTCCGAATTCGCATCGTTTACTCCATATCCACAGGAATGTACCCGGGGTTTTGGCCAACATCAACACGATTTTCTCCAAACACCGCATCAATATTTCGCATCAGCATCTTAGTACTAATAAGCAAATCGGGTATCTGATAACAGATATTGATAAGAAGTACAATAACGACGTGCTAGATGAATTAAAAAAAGTACCTGCTACGGTGAGGTTTAGGGTGCTTTATTAGATTAGTTCTTTTTTGGATTAGTGCTAATCAAAGAAGGTTTGCAGGCATTGTAAGGAATAGTATTTAAAAAGCTTTCCAATACCATACATATTACCACTTTAGGCTTTTCTTTCTTCAAGATTTCAAGATTAAGTTTGTGTTGCCAACTGTCGAAAATAAAAGTAGAGCGGCCAAAGGAGGTACCCATTAAATCCATCAATTTGGAAGTAGTGAAACTTTCCCGAAATATGAGTAATCCTGGCAAATCAGGATTAACATTCTGGCGGGCTTCTTCATAGGTCCAGGGATATGGAAACCCCTCTTCAACTTTATAGTTCTCCTTGTTACGGGGGACTAATATCGAATTTGTTTGTGGGTAAATAAAATGTGCAGGTTCTTCAAATTCTTTATACATATCAATCATACCGGCTACATTGCCTGAATTAAATATTGAATCGGTCTGCCTGCATTGAGAAATAGGAAAGGTGGTAAGATTATAGCCATTTTGATTCATGAATTTCATGATTTCTGTGTAAGCTGTATATGAACTTAAGTCGTTCCAATGGTTATCTGAACGATAAAAAAGCTGTCCTTTAACCTTTGCATCAATGATGGTTTGACGCAGGTCGAGCAGTTTAAATTTTGCTTTGCCTTTAAAATGGTTTAAGAATTTATCCGTTCCGTTTTCCGATTTAGACTTATGCACATAAGCCGGCAGATACTCGGGATAAACTGTAGGTTTTGAAGGTATTACAACCAACATAAATTCAGCCCCCATACTTTTACAGGTATCGTATCTCCAATTCAGCTCTTCCAAACAGCGTTTTTGCAAAGCCTCACTTACTTTTAGGTCTCCGGTATAATTATCAATTTCGCTATTCATTAAATATAGCCAGCCTTCTTTGCCAATTCCAACAAGCTTTGGTTTAGATGAAATATGAAATGCCTTCACAAACAATTTCCCATGTTGTGAAATCAGGGTATTTCGGAAGGTAAAGTGGTCGTTAAACCAGTTTTCAAATTTTACTGGAAATGGGTCTAACCGCTTTACTGTGAATTGTGGCAAACCGGCTAACTGTTTATTCTCTTTGCTTTCAGCCGTTTCTTTTATCCCAAACAATGCAATAAATGCAGGAATAAGGAGCATTGCTGAAAAGCAAATACAGATAACTATGTTATACCTTTCTTTCATCAGAATCTGAAGTAAATGAAGGGGTTATATGTATCGGAAATGAGGAATATAGTGCTGAAATACATAATTCCAACTATGAGAATCAACTTGCTGAATAAAACACCTGTTGCCAGTGTAGCAGAATCTTCACCGGATTTTTGTAAAAATCGGATAGGCTTTTCAAAAGCACCAAAACTCCCTAAAACTACTATAAACAATGCGAGTAAAAATCCTCGGTGAGCATAAAATTCAATTTGAGATGAATTTATGTTCGTCAGGTTTGGAATAAACATTTTGGTTAAAAAATTGCTTGCCTGTGAAAAATCTTCGGCACGGAAAAATACCCAACCAATTATCACCACTAATAATGTGTAAATCCTTGATGAAATAGGAAAGTTGGGAAGCCATTTCCCTAACCAAACTCGTTCTAAGACCAAGAATAACCCGTGGAAAAGTCCCCATATTATAAATGTCCAATTGGCACCATGCCACAATCCGGTTAAGAAAAATACGATAACCAAATTTCGGTAGGTTTTAAAGTTCCCGCCTTTATTTCCTCCCAATGGAATATATACATAGTCGCGAAAGAAATTGCTCAACGAAATATGCCACCGCCGCCAAAAATCTTGTATAGATTTGGCCATATAAGGGAAATTGAAATTTTCTAAAAAGTGAAAGCCAAACATTCGTCCAAGCCCAATGGCCATATCGCTGTATCCTGAAAAGTCGCAGTAGATAT
>CANJNG010000118.1 GCA_947475205.1 Bacteroidota bacterium | reverse complement strand
TGGGGCGGGTATGACTTTGGTCAGGGGGAAATGGCTGGAAAATTCATTTCTTACGTATTGCTCCAACGTAGAAATACTCCATATCTACTTTCTTGCGTACCGCTACAAATTAAATATGCTCCATAAATTTTTTCTAACGTATCGCAAGAAAGTCAATATGCTCCATATCTACTTTCTTGCGTGTCATCACAAATTAAATATGCTCCAAATTTTTTTCCTAGCGTATCATTACAAAGTAGAAATGGAACACTTCCAAAACCAAAATATATGCTTAATCCTTGTAGTCCATCCCTAAAGATTATTTTACCACCAGTGCCGAATCCTTTGGGGCTAGGGCCACTGAATCGGTGCCGGCAACTTCCGCTTTAAACAATTCCCCCTGTGGTTCTTTGGCATTGGCGGGGTTGGTGCCATTTAGGGTTATGATGAAGCTGGAAAGTTGGGCGATTTGTTTGGGCGAGAGTTGGTCTTTCCAGGAGATCATGCCTTTTTCGGGGTAGCCGTATTTAATGGTTTTGAAGATGTCTTGGATGGTGCCGCCGTGGATCCAATAGTCGTCGGTGAGGTTTGGACCAACGCCGCCGGGCATGCTTCCGCCGCTTGGGGCGTGGCAGGCGATGCAGTTTTGGGAGAAAACGGCTTTGCCTGCTTCGATATCGGATGAGCCCATGAGTTTGATGTTGGATTCGTCGACCTTTTCGCCTTGGGTGGCGAGGTAGTGGGCCTTTGCGGAATCGGCTTCGGCCATGGCTGTGGCGTACTCTTCGACCTGAGAAGGCATGGTGTGGCTAACGTGGCGTTGGAAGAGGTAAACGACGGCGAAGACGATGGAGAGGGCAAAGCCGGCAAGGAACCAAGGGGGTGTTACGTTGTCGAGTTCGCGGATGCCATCGTAGGAGTGGCCGGTGTCGATGTTTGCTTCTTCGGAAAGTGGTTTGAAGCTGTTCAATTTATCCCACACTTCTTCGAGCCAGTCTTTTGAGGGTTCGGTAAGGGCTGTTTCTTCGATTGCTTCAGGTTTAACTTGAAGGGATAGGAAGTTTTTAATTTGGGTGGAGAAATAGAAGAAAAGGATGAATTCAAAAACGATGACGCCTGTGAGAATGCAAGCCAACCAATCGGTAGGTTCTGGGCCTGCATTTATGCCTAGTGAGGAGGCATCGGCAAACTGGCTGCTGAGCATAAGCAGGGCAACAACGCCTGCTTTTTTAAGTGCATCGGATTCTTTTTTCACCTTTTGCACATACACATTTACGGCAAGCAAAAAGGTGCGACCGGTAACGATAACGGGGAAGAGCATGAAGACGGCAATGAGGCCAAGGATTAGGTGAAGGCTCATTACGGGTGGTTCGGGAGCAGGTGTGGCTGCCGCAACTTCCTGAGCAAAGGCAAAGGCCGGAGCTATTAAAACTGTGCCTAATAGGGCTATTTTTTTTAGATTGTGTGTCATAGCTATTGGTGATTTAGTGGTCGTTTAAAGGAAGGTTTTCGATGTGTTGAAGTTCTTCTTTATTGATGCTGAAAATCCAGAAGGTAACCAATGTGAAGAAGGCAACGAACATGATGAGCGACACGATGGGATAAACCGATACGCCCGAAATTTGGGTGAGATAGTTTGAGAATTTCATTGTTGTAGTTTTTGGCCTCACCCCCGACCCCTCTCCCAGGGGAGAGGGGGGAGAATCGGCAATTTGTTATTTTGCTTTTGCTTCTAATTTTATATCAGTACCTACGCGTTGTAGATAGGCGATGATGGCAATGATTTCTTTATTGCTCAACACATCAATCTTGTTCTCGGATTTTAGCTTATCGGCAATGCCTTTGGCTTGTTTTTCCAAGTCTTGGTTAGCAATGGCTTCGTAGCCTTCGGGATAAGGAACTCCCATTTGACGCATTGCGTGAATTTTAGAATTGGTGCTGGCTACATCAATTTCGTTATCATATAACGATGGGTAGGACGGCATGATGGAACCGGGAGCCATTGAAGTAGGTTCGAGCATGTGGTTGAAGTGCCATGCATCGCCATATTTACCACCGATACGAGCCAAATCGGGACCTGTACGTTTGCTACCCCATTGGAATGGGTGGTCGTAAACGAATTCACCTGCTTTGGAATATTCGCCGTAACGAGCCACTTCGTAGCGGAACGGACGGATCATTTGCGAGTGGCAATTGTAGCAGCCTTCGCGGATATAGATGTCGCGGCCTTGCAGTTCAAGCGGGGTGTAAGGCTTCACAGAGGTGATAGTAGGGATGTTTTCTTTAATCAAGAAGGTTGGAATCAATTCTATCATACCCCCGATAGCTACCACGATAAGGCTCATCACCAAGAGCATAATGGGTTTGCGTTCGATAACGCTATGCCAAAACGAATTGGCCGGAGCGTTGTAAACCTTGGGTAGCGGAGCGGCTTCTACGGCTTCACGTTCAATGAAACTACCTGCATTGGCGGTTTTAACAAGGTTGTAAATCATTATTATTACCCCAACCAAGAATATTGTACCGCCTAAGCCACGCATTACATAGAATGGAATAGTGGTTTGAAGAACATCTATGAATTGGTATTGCAACTGACCTTCGGGAGTGAAAGCGGTCATCATAAAGTAAGCACGAAATGCACTCCAGTACATCGGAACGGCGTAGAGGATGATTCCTAAGGTGCCAATCCAGAAGTGGGTATGAGCTAGTTTTTGTGAATAGAGTTTGGTGCCGAACAGCACAGGAATGAGGTAATACATCATTCCGAAAGTCATAAAGCCATTCCAACCCAAAGCCCCAATGTGAACGTGAGCCACAGTCCAGTCGCTATAGTGCGATATGGCGTTTACGTTTTTCAAGGAAAGCATTGGACCTTCGAAAGTGCTCATGCCATAGCAGGTTACGGCCACCACGAAGAACTTCAGCACAGCATCTTCACGCACTTTATCCCAAGCTCCGCGGAGGGTGAAGAGACCGTTTAGCATTCCTCCCCAACTTGGGAGAATAAGCATAATGGAGAAGGCTGTTCCAAGCGATTGTGCCCACTCCGGTAGGGCGGTATAAAGCAAATGGTGGGGACCAGCCCAGATATAAAGGAATATCAAACTCCAAAAGTGAACGATACTCAAACGGTAAGAATACACGGGGCGGTTAGCCGCTTTGGGTAGGAAGTAATACATCAATCCCAAATAAGGCGTGGTGAGGAAGAACGCCACCGCATTGTGACCATACCACCATTGCACCAAGGCATCTTGCACACCGGCATACCACGAGTAGCTTTTCATGAACGACACCGGAAACTCAAAGGAGTTAACGATATGCAACATGGCCACCGTTACCCAAGATGCAATGAAGAACCATATAGCAACATATAAATGGCGTTCGCGACGGGTGAGGATGGTTCCGAACATATTGATACCGAATACTACCCAAACCAATGTGATAAGGATGTCTATCGGCCATTCCAATTCAGCATATTCTTTACCCGTGGTGAAGCCCATCAGCAACGATACTGCGGCACAAACAATGATGAACTGCCAGCCCCAGAAATGGATTTTACCTAAAAAAGGACTCCACATTGGGGTTTTGAGCAGCCGGGGTAGTGCATAGTATACAGCAGTGAAAATACCGTTGCCCACAAAGGCGAAAATCACGGCATTTGTGTGAACCGGACGCAAGCGGCCAAAAGCTAAATAAGGGAAATACTCACTAAAATTAAGAACCGGGAAGGCTAACTGAAAAGCGGCGATTACACCTAATAGCATTCCCACTGCACCCCAAAAGATGCAGGCCACTGCAAAGTATTTGGGCAGTTTGTTTTCGTAGAAAAATTTATCTAGACTCATATTTATTGGTTTTTATTGATTGTGTTGTTTGTAAATAGCATTCGTTCGGCAGGGCTTTGAATATCGTCGAACTGCCCATCGTTTACGCTCCACATAAAGGCGGCTAAAAAGCCTCCTGCAATGCAGATGCTGACTGAAATTAGGATGATGATTACGCTCATTTTGTTTGGTTTAATGGTAAATGCTTAAACCCGTTGCGGTTTTTAACATTTACTGGGCAAAAGTATCTGGGTGAGTAAAGAGCCGAAATGAGTGTGGTCAGTGTGAAATATGACTTTGGTCAGGTGGGGGGTAATTCCACAATGGCAAGAAAATATGGTCAGACTTAGAAATTCAATTAAATAAGGAACTTACTTTGTGATAATTATAGCGACTTACACATACACTAGCATCTGGAATGCAATTATTAAACGACCAGAATTATGGATAATATGAATATAGAACCTGAGTATCTGAGTAAACTAATTCCAACCTTGGTGCTTTTAGTTTTAGGAATTATGGAGGCCTTTGGAGGGCTTTATCTTCACGACAAGCGAACCCGCAACGATTTCACGATTGAATTTGCAAGTCTGCTAATTCTTCCCACCTTTATTCAGCCTGCTATATTTTTGGCTACTTTTTGGCTTATGCACACCTATTTTCCTGGCTTGGAGGATAAGTACACTGGACTATCTTGGTGGTGGCAGGTAGTGGCCTTTTTGGTATTAGATGATATGATGCAATATTGGTGGCATCGGATTTCGCACCTTAACAAAACCATGTGGAAATTGCATCGCCCGCATCATGTTGTAGAGGAAATGGGGGTATTGGTTACCTACCGAAACGCAGTGCTATATTATGCCTTGATGCCCGGTATTTGGTTTTCAGCACTCTTGGTTTATATGGGAATGGGCTATGTGTATGTTATCTATTTGCCCATAAAACTTACCGTTATTCTGTTGGCCCACAGCGAAACCAAATGGGACAAGGTGCTTTATAAACACAAAATCCTGCACCCTTTGGCGTGGCTTGTTGAACGAATTATTTCAACCCCAAGCACACATTTTGCTCACCATGGTCTCACTGCCGACGACCAAGTTTCGCACCCAAATGGTAATTTCGGCAATCTGCTTTTCTTCTGGGATGTGCTATTCGGAACTTCCAAAATTACCCGAAAATATCCCCAACGATTCGGGGCTTGGAACCGAATAAACGAACCTTGGTATGTGCAATTATTCTTTCCGCTTATCAAATCAAAAGACCCCAGAAGCGAATTATATTCTTTAAAAACAAAGAATGATTACGATCCTTCGGTTGATTTTAAGGAATTCAATTGAGACCAGACTCCCATTTTGGAAAACTAAACTTTCTAGCTAAAAAGTATTCAACTATTCCCTTTCCCCCAACCCATACCTTCTTGCCAAGCCCTCCGTTAATCCATAAGTCAGCAGGATAATGGTGATGGAACTGCAAGGCATAAGGATGGCGGCAATGACGGGGGATAGGATGCCTTGCACTGCGAACCATAGCCCGATTATGTTGTAGATGGCTGAGATGCAGAAAGTGAATAGGATAATGTGTCGTCCAGCTTTGGCAAAGCGGATGAAGGCATGGAGCCGGGGCAGGGTGGAGCCATCTATTACGCCGTCGGACGAGGGGGAGAAGTTGTTTCGGGTATCGGCTACGGCAATGCCAATATCGGCTTGTTTGATGGCTCCTGCATCGTTGAGGCCATCGCCGAGCATCATTACGCTGAGGTGGTGGCGGGTTTGCAGATCTTTTATATAATCGAGTTTTTGCTGCGGGCTTTGGTTGAAGAACACGGGGCTTTCATGGCCGAGGAGATCTTGCACATTACGAAGTTCGGCATCGTTGTCGCCCGAAAGGAGGGAAAGTGTGAAGTGCTTGCGGAGGGATTGGATGAGAACAGTGATGCCGAAGCGGTATTGGTTCGCGATAATGAATTCGCCCAGCACCTCGCCATCCACAGCCACCACAACTTTACTCCCTTTCTTGTCGGGGAAATATTCATCGTCCACGAATTTGGGTGAACCAAGTTTAATGTGTCGTTCGTTCACCCAACCTTCGATGCCCTGACCTTGGGTTTCTTTAAAGTGCTCGACTTGAAAGGTGTTGGCCTCATTCAGAAAATCAAAAACCACCTTGCTGTTTGGGTGGGATGACTGCTTGAGGAGGGAGGCAATAACGGGTTTTAAATCCTCGCCAATAACCCTTCCCATATACCGAACATTGGAGGCGTTGGCTTGGGTAATGGTTCCGGTTTTATCGAGTACAATATGGTTTACACTTGCCAACTTATCAATCACTTCTGCCGAACGGAGATAGAATTTGTTCAAACCCAAAATCCGCAGAATATTGCCATTGGTATAGCTTTGGGAAAGCAGCAAGGCACAGGGGCAAGCCACGATGAGGACAGTAGTAATGGCATTCCACCCAAAAGTGCTATTACCTTGACCAAACCAGTACAACCCCGCTAAGAGCCCAATAGCCAGCACAACGTAGGTGAAGTATTTTCCGATAACATCGTAGGTGGTTTGCTTGGCCGTTTCGGTTTTATTGAACACGGGATTGTTCCAGAGGTTGGTGAGGTAGCTTTGCGATACTTCCTTCAACACCACCAATTCCAGCAGGCCGCCCAATTGCTTTCCTCCCGCATAGATTATTTCGCCCATCCGCACCGAAACCGGAAGCGATTCGCCGCTCACAAAACTGTAATCAATGCTTGCCGTTCCCTTGGAAAGGATGGCATCCACGGGGATAATCTCGTTGGCATATACCTGAATCACATCCTTTTCTTTCACGTTGGATATTTCGGTGGGAGTTATCACACCATTTTTCACCACATTGAGGGCAATGGGGAAAAAGGATTTGTAGTCGCGATCAAATGAAATGGTCTGATAGGTTCGGGATTGCAACCAGCGGCCAATGAGCATAAAGAACACAATGCCCGTCATGCTATCGAGGTAGCCGCTGCCGATGCCCATCGCTATTTCATAAATGCTGCGGGTGAAGGTGATGACAAGGGCTAATGCCACTGGGAAATCAATGTTCAGGTATTTGTTTTTCACGCCTGCCCAAGCCGAAGTGAAAAACTCGGTAGCCGAATAGAAGAGAACAGGTAATGCTAAGGCAATGCTTAATAATTTGAAAAAGAATTGAATCTTCGGCTCTACCTCTCCCGAAAAAGCGAGGTAATCGGCTAAGCTCATAATCATCACATTGCCGAAACAAAATCCGGCCACACCAATCTTGTACCAGCGGGTTCGGTCGAGGCGGTTCATATCCTTCGATGAAATATCGTTGAGGCTCAGGTGTGGTTCATAGCCGATGCGAGCCAAAGTCTCCACCACTTCGCGAAGGGTGGTTTGCTGCTCATCATAAGCAATAAAAATTTCCTTTTGGGTGAAATTCACCTTTGAACTTACTATTCCCGGATTTATGGAATAGATATTCTCCAACAACCAAAGGCAACTGCTGCAATGGATTTGGGGCAGATAAAACGTAAGCTGGGTTTGCTTCCCGTTCGTAAACTGGATGAGTTTGCGTTTCACGTCATCGTTATCCAAAAACTGAAACTTATCCTTGCGGATTTCCACCTTCTGGTCGGTACCCGGATGCTGGTTTATGGCGTAATAGTCGCAGAGGTTGTTCTCATTCAGGATTTCAAACACCGATTTGCAACCGCTGCAACAAAAGCTCTTTTCGCCAAGGGTAACAGGTCTGGAACTGCATTCATCGCCGCAGTGGTAACAAAGGGTTTTGGTGGTGGGAATCGTTTTTGCCATTCTTAGTGCAAAAGTATCGAGGTGGAAATGGATGGGAATTGAGAAAGGTCAGGGGAAGGGGTGACTTTGGTCATTTTCCTGTCTTCTGCTCCTCTCTATTTTTGCTCAAACATTTATACAATGAACAAAATACTTGTGCCCACCGACTTTTCTCCGGTTGCAGATAATGCCATAAACTATGCTGCCGAAATTGCTTCCCGTTCCAATTCGGCCATTGTATTACTGCATACATATATGGTTCCTTTGGTTTCTACAGATGTGCCCGTTTATGTGGATTACACCGTATTGGAAGATATAAAGAAGCTTGCCGCCGATAAATTGATTGCTATTAAAGAACGTGTTCACAAAGTGTTTCCTGAAATATCGATACATTACATAATGGAAGAAGGTGATGTGGCATTTCAGGTGGAGAATCAGTTGAACCAAAATGAGTATGACTTGGTGGTGATGGGAACAACGGGAGCAAATGCAATTTCAGGCTTTTTGGTAGGAAGCAATACGTATGATGTGATAAAAAGAAGCCATGTACCTGTGTTGGCCGTTCCCAAAAATGCTATCTATAACGAGATACATAAAATTGCTTTTGGCACGAATTGCAAAAACGAAGATTTAGATACTATACGTCAGGTTATTGACTTTGCAACATTATTTGATGCCGTAGTTTCGCTAATTCATATCGAAAGCAAAGCGGAAGATGAGGATGATTTGATTGAATGGTTTGAAAGTGTGGCTAAAACAAAATTGAATTATCGCAAGCTGGGCTTTAGAATGTTTCGCGGGAAGGAGGTGTTTGATGAATTGAATGCATATCTGGAACAGCACCGCTATTCGGTTTTGGCCTTGCACAAACGCTCTGCCGGATTTTTAGAAAGCATTTTCAAACCCAGCCTTACCAAACAATTTGCCTTCCATTCCGACATTCCGTTATTAGTTTATAAATAGTAAGCCATGAATTTTTTAAGCGTAAAAACAAAATGGTCAAGTGCCGATCTTGCAGTGCTGAAAGGCTGTGTTGCCTCAGCTTATGTATTGATTGGAGCCTATTTCCACGAGTTCTTTCTCGAATACTATATTCCGGTTTTGGCAGGTTTTACCATTTTCTTGGTTTGGGTTGTCTATCTTTGGACAAACAAAATGGCTAAAAAGCGAAAGCAATAGCCCTTGATTTGGATCATCTTGCCCTCTTTATTTTCCTAGCCTTGCTTGCCGAAATACTCGGCACTGTGGGTGGGTTTGGGTCTTCGATGTTCTTTGTTCCCATTGCCAGTTATTTTCTGGATTTCCATTCCGTGCTGGGCGTTACGGCCTTGTTCCACGTTTCGAGCAACATCACCAAAATTGCCTTTTTTAGAAAAGGATTTGACAAGGAGCTGGTTATTTCTATCGGCATTCCCGCAGTGATTGGGGTAGTGATTGGAGCATTTCTTAGTAATTATGTTCCGGTAAAAATCTTAGAAATATTGTTGGCCATATTTCTGATTGTAGTGAGCGGAATTTTACTGGTTTTAAGAAACTTTGCTTTGAAACCCACCTTAGTCAACTCCATTGGTGGAGGTGCCATTTCGGGATTAATAGCCGGAATGTTGGGCACTGGCGGGGCAATACGCGGCATTACTTTGGCCGCATTTAGTTTGCGAATGGAGGTGTTTATTGCCACATCGGCCATTATTGATTTGGGTATTGATGCCAGCAGAAGCGTGGTTTACTTCTTCAATGGATACATCCACAAAGACGACCTCTACTTAATTCCCATTTTGCTTGTGGTAAGTATAATAGGCACTTTTGTCGGTAAACAAATATTGACCCGAGTTTCGGAAGTTCAGTTTAAATCTACGGTGTTAGTTTTGGTATTAGCAACCGGAATCATTACCCTAGCGAAAACATTTTTCTAAAGCTTTGGTTTTAGAAAAATCAATATGTTTTGGTTTACACCTCTATCAGTCGTCGTTTACTAAATCCTTCCAAATGTCTTGCTAAATGAAGGTTAGCTGGCTTTCAATTGCGTAATTTCGCCAAATGCAAACTAATTCCGTTGCGGCTGCCGTTATTGCCGAAGCATTTCTTTATTATCCCACTATGACGCATGCTTTTGAGGGCAAAACGGTGCAGGAGCGAAGTTTGTTACTGCCTAAATTATTTACACGCTGTGTGGCGGCTGCCGATAAATATGGCGGTGTAGTGACCACAAGCGATAATTCCGGTGCTTTAATTTGGCTGGCGGGCGACTATTTCCCGATGGGATTTATCAATGAATTTAAAGCGGGAATGGCGGCTGTTCCTTTTGAAGTTGGCGTAAAAGCTACGTTAAGATTAATGAATCATGAGGGGGCTTCGGAGCAATGGATAAAGGATAACAGCACCGGGAAGATGGGCTATATATGGTGTGTGGGGGTGCTGCCCAACCAACGCGGCCAAGGCCATAGCCGCACGCTGATAGATGCAAGCATTGAACAAATGAAACAGCAGGGCATTACGGACTATTGGCTAAAAACCGAAGACCCTAAAAACGTTTTGATTTACACCAAACTTGGGTTTGAAGTGGTGCGGCAAATTGTGGTGAAAAGCAGTAGGCTCACAACTTGGTTTTTAAGGAAAAAACTTATGGCTTAACTGGCCTAACCAAACCTTTCAACAGTTTTTCTTTCTAATTCTTCCCGGTGATTGGGGTGTGCCAACTTAATGAGGGCCTTTGCTCGTTGCTCCATGTTCATTCCAAAGAGGTTCACAGCACCATATTCGGTTACTACCCAGTGAATGTGGCCGCGGGTAGTTACCACTCCAGCACCTTCTTTGAGGTAAGGCACAATGCGTGAAATGCCTTTGGCGGTTATGGATGGAATTGCGATTATGGGTTTCCCGCCTTCTGAAAGTGCTGCACCGCGAATAAAATCCATTTGGCCGCCGATGCCCGAATATTGATACGTGCCAATGGAATCGGAGCATACTTGTCCGGTGAGGTCCACCTCTATGGCACTGTTTATGGCCGTTACCTTGGGGTTGAGGCTTAATATGCGGGGGTCGTTTACGTAGGCAATATCCAAAGCCCGCACTATGGGGTTGTCGTCCACAAAGTCATAGAGTTTGCGGGTTCCCATTAAAAAAGACGTTACGCAATAGCCCCTTACTTTTCGTTTGAGGCTATTGTTTATGGTTCCATTTTCGATGAGGGGAATAGCCCCATCGGAAAACATTTCGGTGTGTAGGCCAAGATTTTTATGATTGGTGAGGTTCTTAAGCACAGAATCGGGAATGGTGCCAATGCCCAATTGCAGCGTTGCACCATCTTCCACCAAGGCGGCCACTTGCTTGCCTATTTTATCGTTGATTTCATTTCCGCCATCGGCATAGCTTATTTCGGGCAGGGCTTCATTTACCCACACTGCGGCACTGAATTTACTAAAAGGCACAAAGGCATCGCCATGCAAACGCGGCATTTGAGGGTTAACCTGTGCAATTACAATTTTGGCACTATCTACTGCTGCCCTGGCAATATCTACCGACGTTCCCAGTGAGCAATAGCCATGCTTATCGGGTGGCGAAACATGCACCATGGCCACATCGAGGGGGAGGATTTGGCGGGTGAACAATTGGGGGATTTCGCTGAGGAAAACCGGCACATAATCGCCTCGGTTGCTATTCACGGCCTTGCGGTTGCTTTCACTCACAAACAGGGAATTGATGAAAAAATGGCCGGCCAGTTCGGGGCTATTCAAATCAATGCCTTGCTGGCTGATGCTTACCAATTCTACATTGCTGAGGCGGTGCTTTTGCTCAATAAGTTTTTGCAGCAAATGCACCGGAGTGGCTGCACTGCCATGCACAAACACCCGATGGTTAGATTGTATGTGCTGAAGTGCTATTTCGGCTGAAACATATTCGGCGGGCATGGGTGGCGGTTGGTTATTTGGGAGGGGGCTTGGGAAGGGCAAAGGTAGAGCGTAGTGCTACGCTAAAGGGCGATGCTGATTAAAGTCATTTCCGGAAAAGTAAAGGTATTTGTGGGAAATTAATTAGGTAATCGAAAGACTTACGTTTCAAAGTTGCAACCGACCAAGGGGAGCTCACCCCATAGCCGTCAGGCTAAGGGGTTTGATAAATTATATTGTAAGGCGATTTTCTTCCCTTTTTCTGCTGTTTGACGCATGTTTTGTGTGTTGATGCGGCCAATAAATCCAAGAGATTTCCGATACTTTTTTGTCCCTGTTTTACTGC